>NZ_AJFC01000011.1:0-26041 GCF_000256505.1 Rhodococcus sp. P14
TACCGGATGTACCGGCCGACGGTGGCGCTGGTGCCGCCGGTGCCGGCGCCGACGACGATCCACTCCGGGATCGGATGTTCCTCGAGCTGCAGCTGGGTGAAGATCGATTCGGCGATGTTGTTGTTGCCGCGCCAGTCGGTGGCTCGTTCCGCGTGCGTGAACTGGTCCATGTAGTGACCGCCCAGCTCGGCGGCGAGCCGGCGCGCCTCGGCATAGATCTCCGGCGGCCGGTCGACGAAGTGGCACTGCCCACCCTGCGCCTCGATGAGCGCAACCTTGGCCGGACTGGTGCTCCGCGGCATGACCGCGACGAAGTCGAGGCCGAGCAGCTTCGCGAAGTACGCCTCGCTGACGGCGGTCGAGCCGGACGACGCCTCGATGATCGGGGTGTCCGCACGCACCCAGCCGTTGCAGATGGCGTAGAGGAACAGCGATCGCGCGAGCCGGTGCTTCAAGCTGCCGGTGATGTGCGTGGACTCGTCCTTGAGGTACAGCTGCACGCCCCGCTCGGGAGGCAGCGGATAGCGCAGGAGATGCGTGTCGGCGCTGCGCTGGGAGTCGGCCTCGATCAGCTGGACGGCACGATCCACCCACTCCCGCGACGCACTGCGGTCGACGACGCCTTCGCTCACCTAACGATCCTCGCCACGCAGCCGGGACTGGAGGTCGGCCCGGTCGGCGCGTCGGCGCGCGTCGACGGATGCGATGCCCGCGTTCACCCGGCGGCGCAGCGGCGCGAACACGACGAGCGAGAGCGGCAGCGCGATCAGCACCGCGAAGAGCGCGGCGACCAGCAACGGGATCTCCACCCCGAACAGGCGGGGAAGGTAGAGGATCACCACGGCGAGCACGAGGACGAGGCCCAGCCGGGCCAGCGAGTAGAGGGCGACGTCCCGGGCCAGGGTGCCTCTGTCGGTGCCGGCGTTGCCGGGCCGGCCGGGATTTCCGGGCTGGTCAGGACGGTTCTGCGATGCTTCACTCACCCGTCCAGGGTAACCGCCGCGCGCCGCGGCCCATCTGGTCGACCGTCCGTTTTGTCTATTACTTCCGCTTTACCAACCGTAGACCGTTCGAGCAACCAGGGTATTCGGTGTCAACATGGCCACGACGATCCGAACGAGACGAAACACCCGGAAGGACCATCGATGAGCGCACCCGCATTCAACGGCGCGAAGGAATCACTGCTGACCCCCGGCCAGGTCGCGGCGCTGTTCCACGTGGACCCGAAGACGGTCACCCGCTGGGCCCACGCCGGCCGGCTCGGCTCGCTGCGAACCCCGGGCGGGCACCGCCGCTTCCGGGAGTCCGAGGTGCTGGCGCTGCTGCGCTCCCTCACCACCGAAGCCACCCGCTGACCCGGGCCCACGCCGCATCGGGAACCCGGGGCGCACCGGCACCCTCGTCACAACGAATAGACTGAAGGAGCAGGCCCGGCCGGCCGCGGAAACGCCGGCGGACTGCTCGCGGCGAGGAGGTGCGTGGTGCTCTACCTGTTGGCCATAGTCGGTGCCCTCACGATTGCGGTGCTGCTGTGGAAGGCGTTCGGTCCCGGACTTCGCTCCCAGCCCACCCGCGTGATCGGCCCCGACGACGACCCGGACTTCCTCTGGAAGGTCGACCGGGAGTTCCGTCGCAGGTCCACCGACGGCACCCCCGGCCCCGATCAGGACCCCGGAGACTGACCTCGGGCCGCGGCGCCCGCTCCGTCGCTGCGCTCGCGCCGGAGTGATCCCTCGCTGCGCTCGCAGGGGTCATCCCCCGTCGCTGCGCTCGCCCAGGGTCATCCCCCGTCGCTGCGCTCGCCGAGGTCACGTCGGCGCGGAAAGTCCGCGGCAACCCCCGCCGCCAGTTCCAGCAGCGCCCGCCGGGTACGTGGCTGCAGTCGGGCCAGGTCGACCTCCGCGCCCTCCTCGAGGTGCGGATCGAACGGCAGCACGTGGACGGCGCGGCAGCGCCGCGCGAAGTGCTCGACCAACCGGTCCACGTCCACCTTGCCGGACCGGGGCCGCACGGCGTTGACCACAGCCACGGAACGGGCCACGAGGGCCCGGTAGCCGTGGGCGTCGAGCCAGTCCAGCGTCGCCGAGGCGCTGCGCGCACCGTCCACCGAGCCGGAACTGACCACCACCAGTGTGTCCGCGTTCTCGAGGATCGCCCGCATCGCCGAGTGCATCAGTCCGGTGCCGCAGTCGGTGAGCACGATCGTGTGGAAACGTTCGAGGATTGCCAGCGTCCGCTCGTAGTCCCGCGCGCTGAACGCCTCCGAGACGGCCGGATCGCTGTCCGAGGCCAGCACCTCGAGCCGATGCCGATTCTGTGCCGTATGGGCCCGGACATCGCCGTAGCGGCGGATGCTCGCCTCGTCGCGCAGCAGCGTGCGCACCGTCCCCGAGGTCCGGTCGGCGACCTTCTGGCTGAGCGTTCCCCGGTCGGGGTTGGCATCCACCGCGATCACCCGGTCGCCTCGCAGGGACGCGAACGTGGATCCGAGCGTGACCGTGGTAGTGGTCTTTCCCACCCCGCCCTTCAAGCTCAGCAGTGCGATCCGGTAGCAGCCCCGGAGCGGTCCGCGCACCTGCTCTGTCAACTCACGCCGCTGCCGGTCCCGCCGGCCGTCGCCCGGATCGATGCGCCCGCCGGTGCCGCGGTACACGGCCCGACGCCACCCCCGCGCGGGCGCCGACTGTACCCGGTTCACGAGCAGCGACGCGTCCAGATCCCGCGCCGACGGCTGTGCTGTCCCCGCCCGCTCGCCCTCCTGCGGCACCACGCTGTCGTCCCCCGTCCCCGGTCCCCCACGGCCCGGCCGACGCGGACGATAACAGATCAGTTCAGGCCGGCGTACGAATGCAGACCGGAGACCACCATGTTGATGATGAAGAGGTTGAACAGCATGGCGACGAACCCGGCGACGTTGATCCACGCCGCACGGGTGTTGCGCCAGCCCGACGTCGCGCGGGCGTGCAGGTACGCCGCGTACATCACCCAGGTGATGAAGGAGACGGTCTCCTTGGGATCCCAGCCCCAGAACCGGCCCCACGCGGCCTCGGCCCAGATCGCGCCCAGGATGATGCCGGCACCGAACAGCGGGAACCCGATGATGGTGGTGCGGTAGGCGAGACGGTCCAGGGTCTGCGCGTCGGGCAGGCGTTCGGCGATCCGGCCGAACACGCCGCGGCCCTCCTCGCCCTTCGGGAACCGGATGCGCAGCAGGAACAGCAGGCTGGCGACGCCGGAGACCAGGAAGATGCCGCTGCCGACGCTGATGATGGTCACGTGGATGGGCAGCCAGAACGACTGCAGGGCGGGCACGACGGGGGCGGCGTCGGCGTACAGCACGGTCGCCGCGAGGAACATCAGGATCAGCACCGGCACGAGCAGGTAGACCCACATGATCCGGTAGGCCGGCTTGCGCAGCACCACCAGCCCGAACAGCACCGCCGCGGCGCACGCCATGGCCACGAACTCGTACATGTTGCCGAGTGGGAAGCGCTCGGTGGACAGCCCGCGCAGCACGATCGACGTCACCTGCAGGGCAGCCACCACGACGACGAGCGCGCGCCCCATGTTGCCGAGACGCTCGGACAGCGTCCGGCCCCCCACCTCCTCGACCCGGCCCGGCCCGGCCGGCACCGGCGGCGGCTCGGCCGCCGCGCCCACGGCGACGAGTTTGCGCTCGCGCTCGGCGACGAGGTCGGCCCGGTGCGACGCGTACTCGGCGATCAGCAGCACCAGCGCGAGCACCAGTACCGCGAACGCCGATTCGAACGCCCAGTCGCTGTACTGCGCGAGGGTCTCGTTGAGGGTCATGCCTTCTTCTCCTGTGCTGCCTTCGCACGTGCGGTCGTGTCGTCGCCGAGCAGTCGGCCGGTCAGACGCTCGAACTCGTCACCCCATCCGGCCTGGTCGGTCCGGGCGAGACCACCGAGTTCTACTACGGTACGTCGTTCCCCGTCGGCCACTGTACCGGCCGGGTAGACCCGCACCCAGACGCGGCGACGTTTGATCAGCAGCGACACCAGCAGCCCCGCCATCATCGTGACGGCCGACACCAGCACCCACGTCTGCGCCGGGTCGTGGGAGACCTGCAGGTTCACGAAGTCGGTCGCGCCGTCGAACCGGATCTGCGTCCCGTCGGCGAGTGTCACGCTCTCTCCCGCATACAGGTTCACGCGGTCCTGCTTGACGAGCCGGCCCTGGTTGATCAGCTCGCCGTTGAGGGAGAACAGCGACTGCGGAGTGCCGGTGTCCAGGCCCGTGTCGCCCTTGTAGATGTCGATCGCGACGGCGGGATCGGTCAGCGCCGGGTAGCCGGAGGACAACAGGTTGCCGTGGAACACCGCGGTGGGCGCGAACAGCCCCTCGATCGCGATCTGGTTGCGCCGCCGCTCGTCGGCATCCGGGTACATTCCGCCCGGCGGGTCGAACCGCATCGCACCACTGCTGAGGAAGGTGGTCGCGTCGTCCGGTCGCCACTGCAGCGTCTCGGTGCGGGTCTCGCCGTCGGGCCATGTCACCGTGAAGGACGGCGCGAAACCGTGGCCCTGCAGGTAGACGCGGTCGCTGCCGACCCGCAGCGGGTGGTTGACCTTCAGCTGGGCCTCGCGCCAGGTGTTCGTCGCCAGGTCGGCGCCCGCCTGATAGTCGATGTTCGAGGTGAACATCTCCGCCTGGCCGTTGTCGAGATAGTCCGCGGAGAAGTCCTTCACGCGGATGCACATCGGAGTCAGGCCCGTGCCGTCGAGGGTGTTGCCCGCGCGGAAGGAGTCGAACGCCGCCGGCGAGCTGGTGCAGAACTCCTCACCGTCGGCGACCAGGATGCGCTGGCCCTCGTAGCCGAACAGCTTGCCCACCGCGACCGCGGCGAGCAGCCCCACCAGCGCGAGGTGGAACAGCAGGTTGCCGCCTTCGCGCAGGTATCCCTTCTCCGCGGAGAGGGTGAGTTCCCCGTCGCGCGCGCCCCGGCGGGCGGCCGTCTCGCCACGCTCGGCGACGCGCCAGCCCCGCAGCTGGCCCCGCACCCGGGCGAGCACCTCGTCCGGGGCGCCGTCGACCGTGGTCTCGAGATGGTGCGGCAGTCGCGACAGGTTGCGCGGCGCCGGCACGGGCCGGGTGCGCAGCGCCCGGTAGTACTCGGTGCAGCGCGGCAGGATGCAGCCGATCAGGGAGACGAACAGCAGCACGTAGATCGCGGTGAACCAGAAGCTGCCGAACACGTCGAACAGCTCCAGCCGGTCCATCAGCGGACCGAGGGTCGGGCGCGCGGCGATGTACTCGTCGACCTTGCCGGCGTTGAGGCTGCGCTGCGGCAGCAGGGCGCCGGGGATCGCGGCCAGCGCGAGCAGGAACAGCAGCACCAGCGCGGTGCGCATCGACGTCAGGCCGCGCCAGGTGTTGCGGACGAACGCCGCGGCGCGACCGGCCGGGCCCTGCCGCGGCGGGGTCGGTGACGGTGGGGCGGTGGGTGTGTCGGTGGCCGTCATATGGGGAGCGTGACCTCGGAAATGAAGGCGTCCCGGATCCAGGAGACGAACACGTCCCAGGCGCCGGTGACGAGGGCGATTCCGACGGCCACGAGCATGAAGCCGCCGACGAGCTGGACGGTGCGGGCGTGGGCGCGCAACCAGCCCACCCCGCGCAGGGCCCGGGCGGAGCCCAGCGCGAGTACGACGAAAGGCAACCCGAGACCGAGGCAGTACGCCACGATGAGCGCGACGCCCCGGGCGGCGGTGGCGCCCTCGGTGCCGGCGGCCAGGGAGATCACCCCGGCAAGGGTGGGACCGAGGCACGGCGTCCAGCCGAGGGCGAAGACGCCGCCGAGCAGCGGCGCGCCGGCCAGGCCGGAGATCCGCCGGGGTTCGGGGCGGGTGTCGCGCTGCAGCGCCGGGATCAGGCCGACGAAAACCAGGCCCATCACGATGGTGACCACCCCGCCGATCCGCATCAGCAGCTCGCGGTTGACGGCGAGCGCGGAGATCGCCCCGAACACCGACGCGGTGGCGAGGACGAACACCACCGTGAATCCGGCGACGAACAGCGCGGCTGCTCCGGCGACGCGCAGCCGTCCGTCGGCGCGGACGGTGGTGGTGCGTCCACGCGCCTCGGCGGCGGTGACCGCCGGCGCCTCGGCGCCCACGACCCCGGCCAGATAGGACAGGTAGCCGGGCACCAGCGGCACCACGCAGGGCGACGCGAAGGACACGAGCCCGGCCAGCAGGCACGCTCCGAGGGCCAGCAGCAGCGGGCCGGACGAGGCGACCGACTGGAAGGTGTCCCCGATGCCCGCGGCGAGGACGGCTTCGCTCACGAGCGGATTGCTGCTCACGACTGCACCACCCATGTCACTGCTCGGCGGGGGTTTCCGCGGCGACCCGCTCGACGACGGGCTGCAGATCGCTCGCAAGCAGTTCGGTGAGGAAGACCGCCGCGACGCGGTGGTCACGGTCGAGGACGACGGTGGTGGGGACGACCGACGTCGGGTAGTTCGCTCCCAGCGCCAGCAGCGAGCGCATCGACGGGTCGTAGATCGACGGGTAGCCGACCCGGTTGTCGACGACGAAGTCCTGGGCCTTGTCGCGCTGGTTGTCGCGGACGTTGATGCCGAGGAACTGCACGCCCTGATCCTCGGTGGCCTCGTAGACCTGTTCGAGGTCGTCGGCCTCGCTACGGCACGGGGCGCACCACTGGCCCCACACGTTGAGCACCACCACCTGGCCGGCGTAGTCGTCGAGCGAGATCGTCTCGCCCTCGTTCATCAGGTCCTCCCCCGAGAGCGTCCCGAGGGTGCCGCGCTCGGCGGGCGGGTCGTAGAAGATGCGGGTCTGACCGCCCGGCGAGACGAAGTCGAAGGTGCCGCCGGTGGCGACGGCGTCGTCGCCGGTGGCGCACGAGGTGAGGACGACGCCGCAGGCCAGCGCCGTCGCCGCCAGCGCCGCCCGTCGCGTGGCCCGGCGACTCATGCGCCGTGGACGGTCGGGTCCGAGGCCCCGGCCGGTTCGGAGTAGACGATGTCGACCAGGGTGTCGCCCTGGTACACCAGCGAGGTCAGCGACGCCAGGCTGCACTGCCGGTGCTGCGGGTTGTGCCACAGCCGTTCCCCCTCGAGGAAGCGGCGGAGGGTCCACACCGGAAGCTGATGGCTCACGCACACGGCTTCGCGGCCCACGGCGGCGACACGAGCGGCGTTGACCGCGGCCAGCATGCGGTGCGCGATCTGCAGGTAGGGCTCACCCCACGAGGGGGTGAACGGGTCGCGCAGCTTCCACCAGTGCCGCGGGCGGCGCAGCGCCCCGTCGCCGACGGCCACCCGCAGGCCCTCGAACTGGTTGCCCGCCTCGACGAGGTTCTCGTCCGTCGCCACCGGCAGGCCGTGCTTGTCCGCGATGGGCTGGGCGGTCTGCTGGGCCCGCTCGAGCGGGGAGGCGACGATGTGCGCGATATCGTGGTCGGCGAGGGCCGAGGCCACCGACCGGGCCTGCGCCTCCCCGGTCACGGACAGCCGGAAGCCGGGCAGCCGGCCGTAGAGGATGCCGCTGGGGTTGTGCACCTCGCCGTGCCGGAGCACGTGCACGATGGTGCGGGTCTCGGACGGGGCAGGTTCGGTCACGTGGGAGTTCCTCGGGTGTGCGGCGGGTGTGGACGGCCTGGAAGGGGCGCGCTCAGGCGGTGGCGGCGGCCGCCGCCTTCGCGGCGTGCGGCAGTGCGTCGGCGATGCGGGAGAACGCGTCGTCGTCGAGCGCGGACGAGACGAACCACGTCTCGAACGCGCTCGGCGGGGCGTAGACGCCGTGGTCGAGCAGGGCATGGAAGAACGCCGGGAACCGCCACGTCTGCGCGGCCTTGGCCTGCGCGTAGTCGGTGACCGGCTCCTCGGTGAAGAACACGCTGAGCATGGTGCCGGCGAACTGGACCCGGTGGGCCACGCCCTCCGCCGTCAGCGCCTCACCGAGCATCCGTCCGAGGGTGGTGGCGTTGCGGTCGAGCGCGGCGTAGGCGTCGCTGTCGGCGGCGCGCAGGCTGGCGAGGCCGGCGGCGACGGCGACCGGATTGCCCGACAGGGTGCCGGCCTGGTAGACGGGCCCGGCCGGCGCGAGATGGGCCATCACGTCGGCGCGGCCGCCGAACGCGGCCGCGGGCAGTCCGCCGCTCATCACCTTGCCGAACGTCATGAGGTCACCGGCGACGCCGTCGATGCCGTACCACCCGGCCGGTCCCGCCCGGAACCCGGTCATCACCTCGTCCATGATCAGCAGCGCGCCGTGCTCGCGGGTCAGCTCGCGCAGACCGGCGTTGAAGCCGGGCAGCGGCGGGACGGTGCCCATGTTGCCGGCCGCGGCTTCGGTGATCACCGCCGCGATCTTCCCCGGTTCGGCCGCGAACGCCGCGCGCACCGCCTCGAGGTCGTTGTACGGCAGGACGATGGTGTCCTCGGCCTGGGCGCCCGTCACACCCGGCGACGTCGGCAGCCCGAAGGTGGCGACGCCGGAGCCGGCGTCGGCGAGCAGGGCGTCGACGTGACCGTGATAACAGCCCGCGAACTTGACGATCTTGGTCCGGCCGGTGAATCCGCGTGCCAGTCGCACCGCACTCATCGTCGCCTCGGTACCGGAGTTGACGAGCCGGACCTGCTCGACGGGCTCGATGCGGGCCACGATCTCCTCGGCGAGTTCCACCTCACCGGCGGTCGGCGCGCCGAACGACAGCCCGGTCGTGGCGGCACTGCGCACCGCGTCGACGACGGCCGGGTGCGCATGGCCGAGGATCATCGGCCCCCACGAACACACCAGGTCGACATACGAATTGCCGTCCACGTCGGTCAGGGTGCAGCCGGATGCGGAGGCGACGAAGCGCGGGGTGCCGCCGACCGATCCGAACGCGCGGACCGGCGAGTTCACACCCCCGGGAATCACCTTCGACGCCCGGTCGAACAGTGCGGTGGAAACGGAGTCGCGGGCGCGAGATGCATCGGGGGTCGCAGTCACGACCTCCAGTGTCCCAGTTTCGCGGGATTTGCCAAAAGGCGCGGGCCCTGCAACGGCGGTCGTTGCGGTAGGAATGTGACCATGGTCTCGTTCGACGACGTCCGTACCGCCCTCGCCGACCGGTTCCGGGTCGTCACCGCCGCGTTGTCCGCCGACGGTCGTGAGGTACTTCTCACCGGACCGGTGGACGTCGGCCTGGAGGTCGGCGGATTCGCGGTCGTCGAACTCGACGACGAGCGCCGTCTCGCCGTGCAGGTCCGCAGCGTGCGCATCGTCGAGCGCGAGGGCGCGGACGTCGACGTCGCCGTGGACGAACCGGGTCTGCCGGTGCGCTCCGTGCGCGGCCGCGCCATGGTGCGGACGCTGGCGGGGTCCGCGAGTGTGCTGGGCGTGTTCGGCGACGACCGGTTCGCCGCCACGGCGGAAGTCGCCCCGTTTCCCGAGCGGCATGTGCGCCCGGCCACCGCGGCCGAGACGGCGACGCTCGCGGCCGCCCTCACCGGCAGTCTCGACGTCGGCACCCTGCTGCACGCCCCGGCCGTGGCGGCGCGGCTGCACCCGGCGGGCTTCGCCCGGCACACCTTCATGTGCGGCCAGTCCGGCTCCGGCAAGACGTACACCACCGGCGCGGTCCTCGAGCGGCTGCTCGCCGCGACGACCCTGCCGATCGTGGTGCTCGACCCCAACTCCGACCACGTACACCTCGGCCGGCTGCGGGATCCGGAGGACGACTCCCCCGCCGCGCAGCGGCATCGCGGGGCCGCCACCGGAGTGCGGGTGGTACGGGCCCGCGGCACCGGCTCCGACCACCTGCTGTGCCTGGACCTGAGCGACCTTCCCCTCGTCGCGCAGGCGCTGCTGCTGCGCCTGGACCCGGTGCACGATCTCGACGAGTACTCGGCCCTGCGCCGCGTCACCGCTGCCCTCGACGCGCCCTACTCCGTCGCGGACGTGCGGTCCGCGGCGGCGGCGGACCCCGCGACGGAGCGTCTCGCGACCCGCATCGACAATCTGGGGATCGCGTCGTGGGAGCTGTGGCGGCGAGGGGAGGAACGCTCGGCCGCCGAACTCGACGTGCGCACGGGCCGGTGCTTCGTGATCGATCTCGGCAGTCTGAACAGCCCCGGGGAGCGCGCCGCGGTGTCCCTCGGGCTGCTGGGCCGGCTGTGGATGCTGCGACGGCGGCGCCTGCCGATGCTCGTCGTGGTGGACGAGGCCCACAACATCCTGCCGTCGGTCACGGCGGATCCGTTGTTGTCGAGCACCGCGGATCTGGGGGTGCTCATCGCCGGCGAGGGACGCAAGTTCGGGCTGCACCTGTTCGTGGCGACGCAGCGGCCGGGGAAGGTGCATCCGAACGTCGTCTCCCAGTGCGACAACCTGCTCCTGATGCGGATGAACGGCAGCACCGACATCGAGGAGCTGTCCCACCTGTTCTCCCACGTCCCCCCGGCGATGCTGCAACGCGCCACCACCTTCGGACTCGGCCAGGCACTGTTCGCCGGGCCGATCGCCCCGACTCCGCTGCTCGCGCGCGTCGGCACCCGGGTCAGTCCGGAAGGGGGCGCGGACGTGCCGACGGACTGGGCGCATGCCGCAGCCGATACCGACGTTCGCACATACCCACACGACGGGCTCGAATCGTCCTAATGTCGGTCCATGACGACCACAGCTGAGCACATCCGCATCACCCTGGACGGCGCGTGGCGGCAGGCACGCGAGCGGGCACGCACGGACCTGGACCGGCCCGAGTTCGCCCCGCACTACACACCGGACCTGGACGAGGCCCGGGCGATCACGCTGAAGCAGATGCGGATGCTCGCGGAATCCGGCTACGCCCGGTCGGGCTTCGCGAAAGCGGTGGGCGGCGGCGGCGACGCCGGCGGCGCGGTGGCGTCGATCGAGATGCTCGCCATGTCGGACCTGTCCCTGATGGTCAAGGCCGGTGTGCAGTGGGGTCTGTTCGGCGGCGCGATCGAGAATCTCGGCACGGCCCGGCACCACGACCGCTACATCGGCCCGCTCATCGATCTCGATCTGCTCGGCTGCTTCGCGATGACCGAGACCGGCCACGGCTCCGACGTCCAGTCGCTCGAGACGACGGCCTCGTACGACCCGGGCACCGAGGAGTTCGTCGTCCACTCCCCGACCCCGTCCTCGCGCAAGGACTACATCGGCGGGGCGGCACAGCACGCGACGGTCGCCGCGGTGTTCGCACAGCTGATCACCGGCGGCAAGTCCCAGGGCGTGCACTGCTTCGTCGTGCCGATCCGCGACGAGAACGGCGACGATCTGCCCGGGGTCACCACCTCCGACTGCGG
Source organism: Rhodococcus sp. P14 (assembly GCF_000256505.1). Taxonomy (NCBI): domain Bacteria; kingdom Bacillati; phylum Actinomycetota; class Actinomycetes; order Mycobacteriales; family Nocardiaceae; genus Rhodococcus; species Rhodococcus sp. P14. Next base: position 11,303 of record NZ_AJFC01000011.1, read on the forward strand.
CCACAAGGGTGGCCTGCCGGGCGTGGACAACGGCCGGATCATGTTCGACCACGTGCGGATTCCCCGGGAGAACCTGCTCAATCGGTACGCCGACGTCGAGCCCGACGGCACCTACGTCTCGGCGATCGAGAATCCGAACCGCCGCTTCTTCACCATGGTGGGCACGCTCGTGCGGGGCCGGGTCACCGTCGGCGGCTCGGCCGGTGCCGCGGCCCGCGTCGCGCTGTCGGTCGCCACGCGGTACGCGCTGCAGCGCCGCCAGTTCAGCGCCCCCGGCGACGAGAAGGAAGTGCTGCTGATGGACTATCTGGTCCATCAGCGCCGCCTGCTGCCGCTCATCGCCAAGTCGTATGCGCTGACCTTCGCGCAGAACGAGCTGATCTCCACCATGGACCGGATCCAGACCACGCCCGTCGAGGAGGTGGACCCGCAGGAGCAGCGTGAGCTCGAGGGCCGCGCCGCCGGGCTGAAGGTCGCCAACACCGCCCACGCGACGCGCGCCATCCAGGAGTGCCGTGAGGCCTGCGGCGGTGCCGGGTACATGGCCGAGAACCGGCTCACCGCGCTGAAGGCGGACACGGACGTGTTCACCACCTTCGAGGGCGACAACCACGTGCTGACCCAGCTCGTCGCCAAGGAACTCCTCACCGCCTACGCGGACGAGGTCCGCGGCATGAGCCCGGTGGAATGGATGAAGTTCGCCGCGGTCACGGTGTCGGACATCGTCAAGAAGCGCACCGCCGCCCAGCAGATCCTCCAGACGCTCGTCGACACCCGGAAGGACAACGAGGAGGACGGCAGCCTCTTCGATCGGGGCACGCAGATGGCGATGTTCGAGGACCGGGAACAATACCTGCTCTCGACGGCGGCGCGGCGACTGCAGGCCGCGTCGAACCGCGAGGAGAACCTGTTCGACGCCTTCAACTTCGTGCAGGACCACGTGCTGCACGCGGCGCGCGCCCACATCGACCGGGTCGTGCTCGAGGCGTTCGTCGCCGGGATCGAGTCGTGTCCCGACGAGGAGGCCCGCGAGCTGCTGTCGGACCTGTGCGATCTGTACGCGCTCAGCGTCATCGACGAGGACAAGGCCTGGTACATGGAGCACCGGCAGCTGTCGGTGGAACGGGCGAAGGCGGTGCTGCGCGGCATCAACGAGCGCTGCCGGACCCTGCGTCCCCACGTGACGACCCTCGTCGAGGGCCTCGGCGTGCCGGAGCACCTGCTCGGGTCGGCGATGCTCGAGGGCCCGGGCACGGACGCCGGTCGCCTCGGCTGACCCGCCGGGCCGGGTGCGGGATTCAGACCAGTGCCAGCACCCGGCACGGCCCACCGGTGCCGCCGGCGTGCTTCGGCGCGCCGACGACGACGGTCGCGCCGCGTGGCGGCACGGCCGCGAGGTTCGCCATCGCCTCGATGCCGTAGCGGCCCGCGCCGAGCAACTCCACGTGGGCGCCGACCTCGCCCGACCGGTCGAGGCTCAGGGTGTCGACGCCGAGCCCCACGACGTTCCGTTCGTGCACGAGCATGCGCACGGCCTCGCGGTCGAAGCCCGGTGCGTGCGGGATGCGCAGTGCGTCGGCGTTGACGAAGCGGCCGGGGTCGGCGAGGCGGGCCTCCCATCCCGAGTGCATCGCGACGAAGGCGGCCGGCGGGATCGGGCCGTGTTGCCGCTCCCACGTCGCCACGTCGTCGACGGTGACCACCGCGTCGTCGTCCTGCGCGGCCTTGCCGGCGATGTCGACGACGGCGAGCGGGGCCACGAAGTCGCGCACCGGCAGCGCCTCGACGGTCGCGCCGCCGCGCACGATGTGGGCCGGGGCGTCGAGATGGGTGCCGGTGTGCTCCCACAGCGACATCGCGTTGACGGCGAACCGTCCGGTGTCGAACGTGGCCACGGGACGCATCGCGAACCGCTCGTTGCCGGGCCACACCGGGAACTGCGGGGTCAGCGTGTGGGTCAGGTCGATCACCGCGTCGGCCCGCACGGCGGCCGTGTCCCCGCCGGCTCGTGCCGGCGCCGCGGCGGCGGTCGCCGCGCCCAGACCCGCGGCGCTCACGCCGAGGGCGGCGAGGAAGGACCGGCGGCCGAACCGCGGCCGGCCGTCCTCGATTTCGCGGTACACCCGGTCGAGCACGGTCGGTGAGCACATTCGTCTCGGCCTCTCAGTCGGCGGGTTCCACCAGCAGGACCCGGTCGTCGCGGCCGTTGTCCGTCGTGACGAGCAGCGCCCCGTCGGGTCGTGCGGTCACCGACCGCAGCCGGCCGAACCGCCCCTCGAGCGCCGTCGCGGTCTCGTCCACCGACCGGCCGTCGGCGGTGAGTTCGAGGAACAGCAGTTTCTCCTGCTGCTGGCTCGTGATCACCAGCGCGCCGTCCCAGCCCTGCCAGCCGGCGCCGGAGACGAACGTGCCGCCGGGAGTCGCGAGGGTGGGGGCACCGGAACTCCACACGGCCCCGATCGCTCCCGGCACGCGGGCCGGATCGGTCATGGGCACCGACTCGTCGTAGACGAACGGGAAGCGGTCGGGGCGGTACCCGTAGTTGCCGCCGGGCTGCAGGAGATTCACCTCGTCGTCGCGGACGGTGCCCTGCTCGACGGCATAGAGCTCGCCGCTCCCGGGACGCAGCGCCAGTCCCTGCACGTTGCGGTGCCCGAGAGTGAACACGGGGCTGCCCGGGTCGGGGTTTCCCGCCGCCGGGGTGCCGTCGGGATCGATGTGGAGCACCTTGCCGCCCAGGCTGTTCCGGTCCTGAGGCACCTGGGGGTGGGCGGTGTCGCCCGTCCCGACGAACAGCGACCCGTCGGGACGGGCGAGCAACCGGCACCCGCCGTGCCGGCCGCCCTGCCCGACCGGGATGCCGGCGAGCACCGTGGCGCCGCGGGTCAGCTCCGTCCATCCGGGATCGACCGTCCAGGACTGCACGCGGATGTCGGTGCCGTCGGGGCCGCGGTGGCCCTGACAGCTGTAGAGGGTCCGGCTCGTCCCGAAATCCGGTGCCAGCGCCAGACCCATCAGGCCGGTCTCGCCCTCGGCGTACAGGCCGGACAGGTCGGCGCGCACCTCCCGGATCCCACCGTTCGGATCCCGGACCACGAAGCGGCCCCGCCGTTCCCCGGTCAGGATCGTCCCGTCCGGAGCGGCGACGACGTCCCAGGGCTTGCTCAGCCCCTCCATCAGCGGCGTCACGGTCAGCTCGGGCAGCGCGCCCGCCTCGGGTGGCGCCGCGTGGGCGCTCGGCGTCCCGGCCGCGAGCACGCCGACTGCGATCGCCGCCGCACATCTCCCCGAGATTCGCACGCGCATCTCCTCGTCGTCGGATCCCGGCGATGCTACGGAAGACGATGCGCCGGACGGCGACGACACGCGCGGCGGCGTCAGATTCGTTCGGGTTCCGCTGCGGAGGCGTCCGCGGGTGCCGACCGGTTCCGGTGCGCGCGCGCCGGAACCGCGCGGCGCGCGGCGAGCACGCCGAGCACCGCCACGGCAGCGAACCCGAACAGCAGCAGCCGCGCCGAACGCACGTCGGACGGTTGTCCCGCGTTGACGAGGACTCCGGCCAGTGCTGCGCCGAACGCGTTCGCGATCAACTGGACGGTGTTGATCGCAGCGGACGCCTTGCCGCTGTCGCGCGGGTCGGCGACGGCGTTCATCGCGCCGACCGCGAGGTGCGGCCACGCGATGCCGATGCCCGCGCCCGCGACGACCAGTCCCGTGACCCACACCGTGACCGCAGCCGGTCCGGCCTCGTCACGCACGGCGGCCGCCATGAGCGCGAGACCGAGGCCGACGAGCACCGGAGCACTCACCACGATGCGGCGCACGGTTCGGGGCGCGGACGCCGAGGCGCTCGGGATCTCGCCGAGCGTCCACCCCACCGCGAGGGCGGCGCCGAGGAAGCCGGCGGCCAGCGGCGCGAGGCCGGCGAGGCGCTGCCCGAACAACGGGACGAACGTCTCGGCGGTCGAGACGACCGCCAGCACTGCGATCGTCAGGTACACCCAGCGCAGCCGGGCGGTGGTGAACGTCGCCGCCGGCAGGATGCCGTGCGGGCTGCGGCGGTCGACGGCGACGAACGCGACCACGGCGGCGGACGCGACCGCGAGCAGGGCGATCGTGGGCGCACCGCCGGTCACGACGGCGGCCACGCTGACCGCCAGGGCCGCGGCGGTGAGCAGGGCCAGCGAAACGAGCGGAATCCTGCCGGCAGCGCGCGATCCGCGGGCGTGCGCCGGCAGGGCGAACGGCACCGCGGCTGCGACCGCGAGCGTGCAGACCAGTAACGCGCCGAACGCCCATCGCCAGGCGTGGAACTGGGCGAACACGCCGCCGACGGCGGGTCCCGCGAAGGTCCCCACACCCCACATCGCCGATACGAGCGCCGCGGCGCGGCTCCAGAGACGTTCCGGCAGAGCACTGTTCAGTACTGCGTAGCCGAGTCCGGCGAGCAGGCCGCCACCGAGCCCCTGGACCGCCCGGCCCGCCAGCAGCGCCTCCATGGACGGTGCGAGCGCGCACACGAGGGTGCCGGCCGCGAAAGACCCGAGCCCCACGAGGTAGGCGCCCCGGGGTCCGCGGACGGCGAGGGTCCGGGCCACGGCCGTCGAGGAGATCACCGACGCGAGCAGGAACACCGTCGCCGTCCACGCGTAGTAGGCGTGGCCGCCGATCTCCTCGACCGCGGTCGGCAGCAGGCTCGTGGTGAGGTACACGTTGGTGGCGTAGAGGGCAACTCCGCCGGCGAGAACCGCTGCCGTACCGAGGTATTCGCGTCCGAGAAGTTCCGACCAGGCGCCGGCGCGAGTCGTGGATCCGTGCATGACGGTGACTGTAGAGTCTCAAGTGCACTCGAGATCAAGCGCGGGGAACGGAGTCGTGATGAGCCGCACGAGCGAAGAACTGCTGGCGATCGGTGAAGTCTCCCGGCGCACCGGAGCCGCCGTGTCTGCGATTCGCTACTACGAGTCGCTGGGACTCGTGACCGCACACCGCACCGCAGGCGGCACGCGCCGCTTCCCCCGGCACACGATCCGGCGCATCTCGATCATCCAGTTGGCGACCCGGTTCGGCATTCCGCTTGCCGAGGTGGCCGAGGTGTTCTCGGCGCTGCCGGCCGAACGGCCCCCGACCCGACGGGACTGGATGCGCATCTCGCGGGCGTGGCACGAGCGACTCGAGGAGCGCAAGCAGGCGATCGACCGGATGCAGCGCGAACTGGCGGGGTGCATCGGCTGCGGCTGCCTGTCGCTGCAGGCGTGCACACTGTTCAATCCGGGCGATCGGCTGGGCAAGGACGGCGCGGGCGCGCGGCGCGTCGACCCAGGGGCACGTTAGACGGGGGCGATTCGCAGCACCCTGTCGTCGGAGCCGTTGTCGGTGGTGACGAGGAGCGAGCCGTCGGGCAGTGGGGTGAGCGACCGCAGGCGCCCGTACTCCCCCTCGAGCAGGTCGGTCGATTCGGTCACGCTGCGGCCGTCCTCGGACAGGCGCAGCAGCAGCAGCTTCTCGTCCTGCTGGCTGCTGACGACGAGCGCGCCGGACCACGGGCCCCACCCCGGTCCGGCCGCGAACGCCAGCGCGGGGGTGGCGATGGTGGGCGACCCGGAACTCCACACCGCCGGGATCGCGCCGGGGACGCGCTCGGGATCGGTCATCGGCACCGACTCGTCGTACATTCCGGGTTCCCGGTCGGGTCGCCAGCCGTAGTTGCCGCCCGGCACGAGCAGGTTGACCTCGTCGTCGCGGCTGCTGCCCTGCTCGACCGCGTAGAGCCGCCCGGTGCCGGGCTGCAGCGCCAGCCCCTGCACGTTGCGGTGGCCGAGGGTGAACACCACGCTGCCCGGGTCGGGGTTGCCGGGGGCCGGCGACCCGTCGGGGTTCAGGTGCAGCACCTTGCCGCCGAGGCTGCCGGGGTCCTGCGGCGCCGTCGGGCGGGTGGCGTCGCCCGTGCCGATGTACAGGGTGCCGTCCGGGTGCGCGAGGATGCGGCAGCCGGCGTGGCGGCCGCCGCGCGCGACGGGCAGCCCCTCCACGACGGTGCGCTGCCGCGTCATGGTGGTCCAGCCGGGATCGACGGTCCAGGCGTAGACGCGGACGTCGTCGGGGTCGCGGTGTCCCTGGCACGTGTAGACGGTGCGGCTGACCCCGAAGTCGACGGCGAGCGCGACGCCCATGAGGCCGGTCTCCCCCACCGCGTACAGGTCCGACAGGTCGGCGCGCAGCTCCTCGACGCGCCCGTCGGGCCGGCGGACGACGAACCGGCCCGAGCGTTCACCGGTCAGCAACGTCCCGTCGGGGGCCTGCACCACGTCCCACGGATGGTCGAGACCGTCGACGACGGTGGTGACGGTGACCCGCGGCGGGGTTCCCGCGTCGGGGACCGCGGTGGGTGCGCCCGAGAGCACCGTCCGCGCGGGCTCCTCCGACGCGCACGCGGTCAGCGCGCAGGCCAGCGCCGCAGCGCACAGTCCGTGGGCGATCCGCATGCCGATCGGCTCCTCGGTGGTCAGGGTTTGAGGACGAGGCGCGCTATGGCGTCCGAGGCCTCCTGGATCTTCGCGTCGGCCTCGGGTCCGCCCTGCCGGGCGGCGTCGACGACGCAGCCGGCCAGGTGCGCGTCGAGCAGCTTGAGCGAGACCGTCTGCAGGGCCTTGGTGACGGCGGAGACCTGGGTCAGGACGTCGATGCAGTAGCGGTCGTCCTCGATCATCCGGGCGATGCCCGCGACCTGCCCCTCGATGCGGCGCAGGCGCTTGAGCAGGTCCTCCTGGTGCGGGGTGTATCCGGCCATACTCGTATCGTACCCCTAGGGGGTATTAGAGCAAGGGCGGATCGGCGCGCTCGGCCAGCACCGCCTCGAGTTCGGACCGCAGCCGTTCGTGGTCCCGGGCCCACGCCCGCACCAGGGCGCCACCCCGCAACCGCAGGCCGACGGCCGTCCGGCCCCGCGGCACGTTCGCCAGCTCCCCCAACGGCCGGGCGGTCTCCCACCGCTCGGGATCCCGGGCCCGGGGATCGGCCGCGGACAGCACCGCCTCGATCTCCTCGAGCGGCAGTTCCTCGGTCCCGAGGCGCAGCGTCTTCGCGGTCAGCTCCACGCTCACGTGCCGCCGGGCCGCGACGACCATCACGTACGCGAAGCCGCTGAGCACCAGAGCGATCACCGGCAGTGCGACCCAGTGCACCACCGGCCCGGTCGCCAGTTCGACGACGAGCGCGACGAGGCACAGCACCGGCCCGAACGCCACGGTGCGCCAACGGCCACCGGGCTCGTGGAAGCGGGGCTCGGCCGACTCGTTCACGTCGTGATCAGGCGCTGAGCATGCCCGGAACGACGACCAGCACCAGCGTCACCACGCCCAGGACGGCGATGAGGCCGATCAGGACCAGCTCACGACGACGACCGTAGGGCCGGGGCTCCACCTGCATGAAAGTCCTCTTCGCTCGTCGGAAACGACCGCGCGGGCCGTGGGTCGTCAGACACCGTACTCCGCGCGCTCGTCGGGTCAGCTCGGGGGCAACCGGAGGAAGTACAGATTCGGCTCGCGGCGGTGCATGAGCACGATCGCCCCGACCGAACACACCCCCTGCAGGATGCTCACCAGACCGATCACGAGGCCGGCACCGCCGCCCAGCGCACCCACGCCGAACACCGTCGGGATCGCCGTGACGGTCAGGAAGACACCGATCATCGTGAGCAGCATGCGCGCCCAGTTCCGGCCGCGCCGCATCGCGAAGGCCACGAGCAGGAACAGGCCGGTGAACACGAGCCCCAGGACGGCGGTGATGCCGAATCCCAACGGCAGCAACGATTCCACCGTCTCGCGCGGCATGTCCACCGGTGGCGTCTGCCGGGCCAGTTCCGCCGTCATCTGGTCGACGAACTCGTCCCGGCGCTCCCACATCAGCAGCACACTCGCGCCGAGGTACACCAACCCCAGGACCGCGACCGCGCACCACAACTGGAACGCGGTCTCGACGTCCACGGGAGTGGGGCGCCGCTGCGCCGGTGCCGGCCCGGGCGGGGTGTCCGGCGGCCCGGGCCACTGCGACGGTTCGGGCGTGCTCACGAGAGCCGGCCCGCGACCTCGGCCGCCCAGTACGTGAGCACGATGTCGGCACCGGCGCGGCGGATGCTCGTCAGCGACTCCAGGATCGCCGTGTCCCGGTCGATCCAGCCGTTCTGCGCGGCAGCGGTGATCATCGCGTACTCGCCCGAGATCTGATACGCCGCGACGGGCACGTCCGAGCGGTCGGCGACCTCGCGCAGCACGTCGAGGTACGACATCGCGGGTTTGACCATCACCAGGTCGGCGCCCTCGGCGAGATCGAGATCGACCTCGCGCAGCGCCTCCCGGCGGTTCGCCGGATCCTGCTGGTAGGTGCGGCGGTCGCCCTCGAGCGAGGACCCCACCGCGTCCCGGAACGGCCCGTAGAACGCGGAGGCGTACTTCGCGGAATACGCGATCTGCCCCACGTCCTGATGCCCCGCGGCGTCGAGCGCCGCGCGGATGGACGCGACCTGACCGTCCATCATCCCGCTCGGACCGAGCAGGTGCGCGCCGGCCTCGGCCTGCGCGACGGCCATCTCCGCGTACCGCTCGAGGGTGGCGTCGTTGTCCACCGCACCCGAGGCGCCCAGGACGCCGCAGTGACCGTGGTCGGTGAACTCGTCGAGGCACGTGTCGGCCATCAGGACCGTCGCATCGCCGAGTTCGGCGCGCAGGTCCCGCAGCGCACGGTTGAGCACGCCGTCGGGGTCGGTGCCGCCCGAGCCGCGGGCGTCCTTGTCCTCGGCTCGCGGCACGCCGAAGAGCATCAGCCCACCCACACCGGCTTCGACCGCCGCGGTCGCCGCGGCGGGCAGCGAATCGGGGGTGTGCTGGTACACACCGGGCATCGACGGGATCTCTCGCGGCGCGTCGAGGCCGTCGGCGACGAACATCGGCAGCACCAGATGCCGCGGCTCGAGGGAGGTTTCGGCAACCAGCCGGCGCATGGCCGGGGTGGTGCGCAGCCTGCGGGGACGGACATCGGGATACATCGGCGGACTCACCTTCCGGGCAAGCCGTGCGCGGTTCCGGTAGCGGGGGCTACCGGAACCGCGCACGGGGGTCAGCGGCGGGCGCGGGACTTCTTGCGGGGCGGCGGCAATGCGCCCTCGGCCCGCAGCCGGGCGGCGTGCTCGGCGAGCGCCTCCACCAGGGGACCGATCTGCGCGGTCTCCGGCTGCACGTCCACCCGCAGCCCGAACTCGATCGCGGTCTCCGCGGTCTTCGGCCCGATGCACGCGACGATGGTGCGCGCGTGCGGCTTACCCGCGATACCCACGAGGTTGCGGACCGTCGACGACGAGGTGAAGCACACCGCGTCGAACCCACCGGTCTTGATCATCTCGCGGGTCTCGGCCGGCGGCGGTGCCGCCCGCACCGTGCGGTAGGCAGTCACGTCGTCGATCTCCCAGCCCCGCTCGCGCAGGCCCTCCGCGAGGGTCTCGGTGGCGATGTCGGCGCGCGGCAGCAGCACCCGGTTGACGGGATCGAAAACGTCGTCGTACGGGGCGAATTCGGCCAGCAGCCCCTCGCTGGACTGTTCGCCCGAGGGCACCAGCTCGGGGGTGATCCCGAACGAGCGCACCTTGTCCGCGGTCGCCTGCCCGACACACGCGATCTTCACACCCGAGAAGGCGCGAGCGTCGAGGCCGAACGCCTCGAACTTCTCCCACACCGCGCGCACCGCGTTCGTGGAGGTGAACACCACCCACTGGTAGCGGCCGTCCACGAGTCCCTTGACGGCCCGCTCCATCTGGGCCGGACTGCGGGGCGGCTCCACCGCGATGGTCGGCACCTCGATCGGGATCGCTCCGTGCGTGACGAGCCGCTCGCTCATCTCCCCGGCCTGCTCCTTGGTGCGCGGCACCAGCACCGTCCACCCGTACAGGGCGCGGGACTCCCACCACGAGAGTTTGCCGCGCTGCGAGACGATCTTGCCGACGGTGACGACGAGCGGACCGACGAGCTCGGAACCGGCGTCGTTGAGCGTGGCGAGGGTGGCTTCGACTGTGCGCTGCTGCCGGGTCGTGCCACGGACGGTGATCGCCGCCGGGGTCTGCGGCGCGAGCCCGTGCTCGACGAGGGCGCTCGCAGTCTCCGCGAGATGACCGGACGTGGCGTGCAGCACCAGCGGGCCGGGCGCGGCGGCGAGCGCCGCCCAGTCCACCTCGCCGCGCACGTCGACCTCGGTGTGGCACGAGCCCAGCGCCATGCCGGCGTAGCTCGGCACGGCCGAGCCGGGGGTCAGCCCCGGCAGGACCTCGAACACCACCTGGGTGCGGGCGACGGCGTTGACCTCGGCGATCACCGAGTCGGTGGTCAGCGGGTCGCCGGCGACGAGGCGCACGACATCGTGGCCGTTCTTCGCCTCCGCGACGAGGGTTTTGGCGACCTCGGTGGGCTCGCCCAGCGCGGGACGCACCTCGGCGACGGGCTCCCCGGTCTCCGCGTCCCGGCCGGCGGTGGTGCCGACGAGCGCCACCACCCCCCTGTCGACGTCGGGGTCGGTGAAGGCGATCGTCGCGCCCGCGAGCACGTCGCGGGCACGCACGGTCAGCAGAGCCGGGTCGCCCGGCCCAGCTCCCACGAACAGGATCCGTCCGGGATTGTGCTTACGGACTCGGCTCATCGGTCATTCTCCAGTGCGGTCGAATCTGCGGTAAAGGGAAACCTGGGGTGCGGGCGGACGGCGTCAAACATCGGCCGTGCCCTGTTCCGGCGCGTCGTCCCCCCGGCTGGTCATCAGCTCACGCGCACCGAGATCGAGCAACTCGCGAGCCACCGCCCGGCCCAGTTCCTCCGCGCGCGCGGTGGCGCCGACGGCGCTCGCGCGCAGCACATCCGAGCCGTCGAGGGCGGCGGCGCAGCCGCGCACGGACAGTTCCTCGATCACGCGGCCGTCGTCGTCGAGGGATTCGACGACCTCGGCAACGGCCCCGACGGGGGCGGTGCAGCCGGCCTCGAGCTCCGCGAGCAGCGCCCGCTCGGCGACGACTGCCGCGCGGCTGGCGCGGTCGTCGAGACCGGCGAGGATCTCGATCAGTGCGGTGTCCTCCGCGCGGCATTCGACCGCGAGAGCACCCTGGGAGGGCGCCGGCAGCATCTGCACCGGTTCGAGGGACTCGGTGATCCGGTCGAGGCGGCCGATACGCGAAAGTCCCGCGCGCGCAATGACGATGGCGTCCAGTTCGCCGGACGCGACCTTCCCGAGCCGGGTGTCGATGTTCCCGCGCAGCGGCCGGATGTCGAGGCCCAGACCCATGGCGGCGAGCTGGGCACGCCGCCGCGGCGCGGAGGTGCCCACCCGCGAGCCCGGCGGCAGCTCGCCGAGGACCAGCCCGTCGCGGGCGACGAGCGCGTCGCGCGGATCCTCACGCGGCGGCACGGCGGCGATCACCAGTCGCGGATCCTGCGCGGTCGGAAGGTCCTTGTACGAATGCACGGCCAGGTCGACGTCGCCGGCGAGCAGCGCCTCACGCAGCTCGGCGGTGAAGACGCCGACGCCGATCCGCTCGACCGGGCCCGCGGTGACGTCACCCTTGGTGGTGATGACGACCAGTTCGGCGGGATGGCCGGCGGCGATCAGCGCATCCCGGACGGTGCCCGCCTGCGTCGTCGCCAGCAGGCTGCCGCGCGTTCCGATCCGCAGCGTGCGGCTGCCGGTTCCGGCTTCGATCCGGGTGTCCGATGCGACCTCGGCGCTCATGCCTGCCTTTCCTCTCGAGAAGCTCCCAGTGCTCCGGGCGACTGCTTCCGGGGCGACCGCAGCTCCGTGGTGACGGCCGGATCCAGCGCGGCCGACAGGTCGGTCGCGCCGGTCACGTCGGGAAGAGCACCGAGTTCCTTCGCCACCGGGGTGGCGACGGCCTCGGCGGCACCCGGCCGCAATTCGAACAGCTCGCGCAGCGCCTCGGCGTACTGGTCGCCGCCCGGGGTGGACGCCAGCTGCTTGACCCGCACCGTCGGCGCGTGCAGCAGCTTGTCGACGACGCGGCGCACCGTGCGGGCCACCTCGCCGCGCTGGCCGTCGTCGAGCCCCGGCAACCGGGACTCGAGCCGCAGCAGTTCGCCCTCGACGACCTCGGCGGCGCGCTGACGCAGCGCGGTGACGGTGGGGGTGACCTCGGCCAGACGCTGGGAGGCGAGATAGTCGGCGAGTTCGGCGGCCACGATCGAACGCGCGGCGTCCGTATCGGAGGCGGCGGCGCCGGCCGCGGGATCGCGCTGCAGCGACTCCATGTCGAAGACGGTGACGCCGGGCAGACCCGAGACGGCCGGCTCCACGTCGCGCGGCAGGCCGAGATCGCAGATCACCAGCGGACGGGTGCCGCGCTCGGGCTGGGCGAGGGCCCGGTGTGCGTCGGCGAGAGTGACGACCGTACCGACCGCACCCGTGCAGGTGACGGCCACATCGGCCTGCGACAACGCGGCCGCGAGCCGGTCGAACGGCAGCACGTCGGCCTCGATGCCGTTGCCGCGGGCGGTCTCGGCGAGCCGCTCGGCGCGCTCCCGGGTCCGGTTGACCACCACGATGCGCGCGATCCCGGCGCGGGTGAGGTGCGCGACGGCGAGCCCGCCCATCGCGCCCGCACCGATCACGGCGGCGGTGCGGCCGGCCAGACCGTCGAGCACGGTCGCCGCCTTGTCCAGCGCCACCGACACCACGGACGCACCCGCCGCGTCGATGCCGGTCTCGGTGTGCACTCGCTTGCCCACGCGCAGCGCCTGCTGAGCCAGCTCGTGCAGGGCCCGGCCGGCAGCCTGCTGAGCGTCGGCACTCGCGTAGGCGGTACGGATCTGGCCGAGGATCTGCTGCTCACCGACCACCATCGAGTCCAGGCCGCTGGCCACGGCGAACAGGTGCTCGGCGGCCGCCTCGCTGTAGCGCACGTACGCGTGCTTGTGCAGATCCACGAGGGTCAGACCCGAGTGCTCGGCCATGAGCTCGCTCACGTCGGCCAGCGCGCCGTGGAACGCGTCGACCACCGCGTAGATCTCCACCCGGTTGCAGGTGGAGACGATCATCGCCTCCGAGATGTGGCCGGAGGCCATCATCTTGTCGGTGAGCTTGGGTCGGTCGGTGTCGGTGACGGCCACCTTTTCGAGCACCGAGACGGGCGCGGTCCTGTGCGAGACCCCGACGAGGAGAACACTCACGGCGCAATCACCGATCCGTTTCTTGTCGCTGCCGAGGCCACTGGGCTCGGCGTTCCTGATGCGGTGAATCCGGTCGCGCCCGGCGCGGTACGCCCGGTCGCGCTCGGCGCGGTGCGCCCGGTCGCGCTCGCTCTCTGGGCGGTGAGCCGGGACGCGCCGGTCGCGGCCCGTCGTGCTTCGCCCGACGCGACCCGGCGGATGTCGGGCAGACCGGCGCGACCGCCGTCCACCGGCGTGTCGTTGCGGGCGCTGTGAAACGAGAGGACCTGCATTTCCACGGACAGATCGACCCGCCGGACCTCGACATGGTCGGGTACCTCGAGCGGTGCCGCGGCGAAGCTCAGCACGGACCGGACGCCGGACCGCACCAGCAGGTCGCATACGCCCTGAGCAGCGTCGTCCGGGGTCGCGATCACGCCGATCGTGGCGGCGAGTTCGCGGGCGGCCGCTTCGAGCCCGTCGACGTGCCGGATGGTCAGGTTGCCCACCCGGGTGCCCACCCGCGCCGGGTCGGCGTCGAACAGTCCGGCCATCGTGAAGCCGCGGCGGTCGAACCCTGCGTAGCCGGCCAGTGCGCGACCGAGATTGCCGACGCCGACGAGGACCACGCGGTGTCCCCGGTCGAGGCCGAGCGCGTTCTCGATGCGGGCCTGCAGGCGCAGCACGTCGTACCCGACGCCACGCACCCCGTTGGGGCCGAGGAAGGACAGATCCTTGCGGAGTTTCGCGGAACCGACCCCGGATGCGGTGGCGAGTTCCTCGCTCGAGACGATGAGCGTGCCCTCGTCGGCGAGCATTCCGAGGACCCGCAGGTACGTCGCGAGACGCGTCACAGTAGCCTGGGGGATGTCCCGCACGGGGACACCGGGAGACGCACCCCCGTCGACTTCGGCGACGCCGCCGCGGGCGGCATCGCCCTGCGGGGGGTGCAGCTCTGTCACGTTCGTGGCTCCTCGTCCGGCCGACGGGTACACGTCGGTCCTCACGGTGATCCGGGGGATTCGTTCACACCACGGTAACCGCTTGTGAAGCCCTGCACAAAGTTGCTCGAACGGCCCCGAATGTGCTTCTCACCTGCACCACGGTTCCGCCCGACGGTGTTCAACCGGCCAGATCGGCCCGCAATCGTGCCTCGTCGACCTCCCAGTAACTGTGCTCCCGGCTGTCGAGCAGCACCACCGGCAGACGATCGCCGAATTCGGCGCGCAGGTCGGGATCCGTCGAGGCAGCCCGATCGACATCGATGCACGTCAGGCCCGCGCCGAACTCGTCGCACAGCTGCTCGAGCAGCGCCAGCGCGGGAGCGCAGGCGCCGCAGCCGGCTCGGACGAGGAGAGTGATCTCGTGGCGGGCGCCGGGTGTGGCGGCGGGCCCGGACAGGTGTTCGCTCATGAGGTCAACTGTGCGCCATACCCCGCCGAGACGAATGTCACACCCCCGGTCCACATGCGGCAACGCGCGGAGCGGGGCACGGCGCGGGCTAGGCTGAGGCGGTCTGCCACACACGACGGCCGGCCGCCGGCCAACCCCG
>NZ_AJFC01000012.1:0-5608 GCF_000256505.1 Rhodococcus sp. P14
GCAGCACTCGACGGCACGGCCGTCGCGCAACAGGGAGGTGCAGGTGCCGGAACGTCCAGTGCCACACGGCTGGGGATTCGGCGAGAACCTGGCCGGTCGCGTCAGCGAGACCCTGGCCGGTCTGATCCGGCCGGGCCGGCGCCGGCTGTGGAGCAAGTTCGGCCCCAGCGAGGCCGAGGTCCGCGCGAACCTCGCCGGACAGGCGAGTGCCGATGCCGCGCTCGCCCTGCAGGAGGCCCGCACCGAAGCCGAGCCCGTCGGCATCTCGACGACTCCCGTTCCGCAGGATCTGACCGCGGCCGCGTTCTTCGACGTCGACAACACGATGGTGCAGGGCGCGTCGATCATCCACTTCGCGCGCGGACTCGCCGCCCGCGACTACTTCACCAAGTCCGACCTGGCCGAGTTCGCCTGGCAGCAGGTCAAGTTCCGGGTCACCGGCAAGGAGAACTCGGACGACGTCGCCAGCGGCCGCGAGAAGGCGCTGTCGTTCGTCGCCGGCCGGTCCACGGCGGAGCTGGCCCGCCTCGGCGAGGAGATCTACGACGAGATCATCGCGGACAAGATCTGGCCCGGCACTCGCGCGCTGGCGCAGATGCACCTCGACGCCGGGCAGCAGGTGTGGCTGGTGACCGCCACCCCGGTCGAACTGGCGAATGTCATCGCCGAGCGCCTCGGTCTGACCGGCGCCCTCGGCACCGTCGCCGAGTCGCAGGACGGCGTGTTCACCGGCCGTCTCGTCGGCGACATCCTGCACGGCCTGGGCAAGGCCCACGCGGTGCGGGCCCTGGCGATCCGCGAGGGACTGAACCTCAAGCGCTGCACGGCGTACTCCGACAGCCACAACGACATACCCATGCTCTCGCTCGTCGGCACGCCGGTCGCCGTCAACCCCGACGCCGACCTGCGGGAACTCGCGAAGACCCGGGGGTGGGAGATCCGGGATTTCCGCACGGCCCGCAAGGCGGCGCGCATCGGCGTTCCGACGGCGCTGGCTCTCGGTGCCGCGGGGGGCGCGCTCGCCGCCGCTCTCGGCCGTCGCCGCGACTCCGCGGCGTGACGGCCGGACTCAACCGAGGAATACGTTGCGCCGTTTGGTGAGCAACCGGTACAGCGTCTGCTGGATGGTCTCCCGCACGTGGTCGGTCACCTCGAACAACACCATCGGATCCTCCACCGCGGCATCGTCGTAGACGTCGGTGGCGATCGGACTACCGAACTCGATGTACCACTTCGAGGGCAGCGGCACGATGCCCAGCGGGCCTAGGGCCGGGAACAACGGGGTGATCGGGAAGTACGGAAGACCGAGGAGCCGGGCGATGGACGTCAGGTCGGCGATCTTCGGGTAGATCTCCTCCGAACCCACGATCGAGCAGGGCACGATCGGTGCCTTCGTCTGGAGCGCAGCCGAGACGAAGCCCCCGCGCCCGAACCGCTGCAGCTTGTAGCGTTCGCTGAACGGCTTGCCGAGACCCTTGTACCCCTCGGGGAACACCGCGACCCCCTGATCCTCGCGCAGGAGCCGCTCGGCGTCCGGATGGCACGCGAGGGTGTGCCCCGCCTTGCGGGTGACGCTGCCGACGACCGGCATACCGAAGGCGAGGTCGGCGGCGAGCATGCGCAGGGGACGGTGGGCGAGGTCGTGCACCGCGACGGAGGTCATCAATGCGTCCACGGGCAAGGTGCCGGCATGGTTGGCGACGATCAGCGCGCGCCCGTCGGCCGGGATGTTCTCGATGCCCCGCACTTCGACACGGAACCACTTCTCGAACAGCGGCCGCAGCGCCGGCAGCAGGACGTTGTCGGTGAAATGCGGGTCGAAGCCGAAGTCGTCCACCTCGTAGTCGCCGGTGATCCGTCGCCGCAGGAACTCGGCGGTGCCGGTGATCTGCCCGACCAGTTTGTGCCGCAGGTCGTCGAGGAACCCGTCCGCCGCCGTCTCCTGCACCGGCGCCGCGGGCGGTTCGGGTGGGATCGGGGAGCCGTACGTCGACGGGTGACCGGAACCGGCGCCCGGGCGTGCCCCCGCCCGTCGTGCCGACCCCGCTCCCCCGTGGAGTGGAATCACCTTGGCCACTTCTGTCATCGCGCCTCCATTCGCTCTCCGAGCGCCGAGAGCAGGATCGACTCGGTTCGATCGACCCATTCCGTCCTGACGACCTGCCGCAGCCCGACGCTGCGAGCGTAGTCGTCGAGGGCCTGCCTCGTGGTCCACCTCGGCTCGAAGCCGAGTTCGGTGCGCATCCGCGTGGTGTCCAGCCCGCGCCCGAAGTGGAAGTAGTCGAGTTCTTCCTTGTTGAACGACTTCATCACCGGCCCCATCAGCGCCTGCCCGACGGTGCGGAACAAGCCGTAGGGCATCGGCACGGTCAGTCCGCCGGCCCGCCGCACGGCCTGCGACATCATCACGATGCCGTCCCCGGCGACGTTGTAGGTCCCGGACTGGCCGGCGACGGTGGCTCGCTCGAGCGCCGAGAGCGCATCCTCCTCGTGCAGCAACTGCAACCGGGCATCGCGGCCGAGAATGGTGGGCACGATCGGGGAGGTGAGGTATCGCGAGACGGAGCCGGGCAGGTGGTTGCCCACCGTCGGGGCCAGGCGCAGGATCGTCGCCGCGATGTCCGGCCGCCGGCGTGCCATCCCGCGCAGGTAGCCCTCGACCTCGATCATGTCGCGGGCGAAGGCGCCGGTCGGACGGCGGCGCGCGCTCATCTCCTCGGTGAACTTCGCGGGGTCCTTCGCGCTCGATCCGTACACCACCGACGACGAGCGCAGCACGACGCGTCGCACGGACGGGGTCTTCTGGCACACGGCGAACAACTGCATCGCGCCGAGGACGTTCATGTCCTTCATGGCGGCGCGACTGCCGGACTTCGGCGCCTTGGTGAGGGTGGACGTGTGGACGACGGTGTCGACGTCCATGTTCCGGATGACCTTGCCGATGAGGGGGTTGCGGATGTCGGCGAGCACGAACTCGGCGCGGCCCATGCGCCGCAGCATGTCCTTGGTGGGCGACTGGGTGTCGACCGCGATGACGCGTTCGACGTCCGGGTGCTGGGCCAGACGGGTGACCAGGTCCCCGCCGAGGAATCGGCTCGCGCCGGTGACCAGAGCCACCCTCGGCGGGTCGATGCCGTCGATCTCCGAACTCACCCACTCACCCCCTGCTGTCACTCCGGTCTCTCACGATACGGTGACTCTCGCAACAAAGCATTACACCGGCGTAACCGATCACTGGAAAGACCCGGAGGCGGGACGTTCGTCCTCAGCCACCCGGACTCCGCATACCACCCGGATCGGGCGTTCCGCGGACGACCTCGTGACGGGCCGTCGGCACAGACGCTCGATGCCCGCCACCACACGGGTGACGGGCATCGGGGAATCGATCTACTTGCCGAGTTTACGACGCTGCACTCGGGTGCGGCGGAGCAGCTTACGGTGCTTCTTCTTCGACATGCGCTTGCGGCGCTTCTTGATCACAGAACCCATCTGGGTTTCCCTCACGTTCTCTCTAGCGTTCCTGCGCGCACGCCGGTGACGTACGCCTGTAGTCGACGCTGGGCCGCGTGGTGACGAGCTCAGCGCCTCACGACACCGGGTGGCCGGTACGACGACAAGCAATCGTACCGGGGCGGGTTTCGAGTAGTGAAACCGAGGTCCGCTCCGGGCTCCGATTGCGGCCGTCGACCGCTCAGCCGACGTCGAAGTAGGACGTTTCCAGGTAATCGTGCACGGCCTTGGCGTGCACCCGGAACGAACGTCCCACTCGCACGGCGGGCAGTTCCCCGCTGTGCACCAGCCTGTACACGGTCATCTTCGACACCCGCATCAGCGCCGCCACTTCGGCGACGGTGAGGAACTGGGTGCCGGAGAGAACCGACTGACCGTCCTCGGGTTGACCCTTCGACGGTTTGCTTCCAGATACCATTACACACCTCCGGCACGTCCCGCGCCGCCGGCTTCCCCTCCGGCGGAACAGACACGCACGTGCTCAATCGAGCTTAGCGTGACCAATGGTTCCCGTGCGACGATGCGGACGACCAATTTCCTCAATCGGCGGACGAACCGAGTGCCGCAGAGCGGTCCCGGGCGGCCGCGAGGGCCTCGTAGAACGCCGTCCGCACGCCGCCGCGCTCGAGTTCCCGGATCGCCGCCGCGGTGGTTCCACCCGGCGATGTCACCGCCGCGCGCAGGTCGGCGGCGTTCTCCCCCGACCGGGCGAGCATGGCCGCCGAGCCGGTCATCGTCTGCACCACGAGCTCGGTCGTCGTCGCCCGCGTCAGTCCCAGGGCGACGCCCGCGTCGATCATCGCCTCGGCGACGAGGAAGAAATATGCCGGACCGGAACCGGACACAGCGGTCACCGCGTCGATCTGGGACTCGGGAACCACCGTCACGGTCCCCACCGACTCCAGGACCTCACGTGCCAGCGCCAGGTGGTCGGGCTTGACGTGCCGGCCGGCGGCGATCACGCTCGCGCCCTCCCCCACCAGCATCGGGGTGTTGGGCATGACGCGCACAACCGGCGATCCGGCCGGCAGCCGGTTCTCGTACCGGGACGTGGGCACGCCGGCGACCAGCGACATCAGCAGCTTCTCGCGTTCGCTGTCGAGGTCTGCCTTGCCCAGATCGGCGAGCACGACGTCGACGTCGCCCGGCTTGACCGCGATCACCAGCACGTCCGCACCTTCGGCCGCGTCGGCGATCGAGTCGGTGACCCGGATCGAGTACTCGGCGGTGAGCTCCTCGCTCCGCGCCGGGAACTTCTCGACGACCACCAGATCCTTGGTCGCGAATCCACTCTGCAGCAGCCCCGAGACCAGCGCCTCACCGATCCTGCCGCCGCCGATCACCGCAATTCTCGTCATGGGCAACAGCCTGCCACGGCCGCTGCCGGGGCCCGCATCGCCCCGACGATCAGCGCGGGACCATGGCGAGCTGACGGCTCTGCACGACGACGGAGCCGGTGGCATCGACGACGGTGTGGTCCTCCTCGAACCAGGCGTTGCCCAGGACCGTGCTGTCGGCCATGATCCGCAGCCAGCCGGGCGCCGGCAGTCGCCGCAGGTACGCGGTGAGCTGCACGGTCGGCGCCCAGCCGAACAGGCCCCGGTTCATGGTGACCGGAGCCGAGATGTCCCCGGCCATGAGCGCGAACAGCGCGGCGGTGTCGACGTCGGCCTCGTCCCCCGGCCACGGCCGCGCCCACATCCGCACCACCGGTTCACCCTGCTCTCCCGCGAGGAAACGGGCACTGGTCTCGTCCACCACGAGGTCGGCGCCCCCGCACAGGTTCACCACCTGGGCCATCGGGTGGCCGGGGCCGATCAGCGGCGCGTCCGCGGGCGGCTGCACCGACAGTTCGGCCACCGGATGGGCAGTGGTGTATCGCGGCTCGCCGGTGTCGGGCCGACCGAGCGTCACCGAGGCACGGACCGCGACCCGATCGCCCTGCGAGAGCTCCACGTCGACGAGCCCGACCTGCTTCCCGAGCTTGCGGACGATGGTGGTCAGCTGGACGTCGCCCGGGTCGGGGGCGGCAACGAACCCGGCGCTGACCGCAAGAGGTTGCACCGCCGGATCGGCTCCCCCCCCCCCCCCCCCCCCC
>NZ_AJFC01000013.1:0-11302 GCF_000256505.1 Rhodococcus sp. P14
GCGAGCATGCAGCCCCCGTGGACCTTGGGGCCGATCGTCCAGACCGGGGCGATGTGCGCGAGCCAACGGTCGTCGCCGGCGGCGTCGAGCGTCGTCAGGTCGCGGAAGGGGTGGTTGCCGGGATCGGGCACGGTGTCGGTCATTGCTGCTCCTGTGAATCGGGGACGGGTCCGTCCGGTGAATCGGGGACGGGCGGGCCGGACTCGGTGAGGCGACGGGCGGCAAGGTGCTGGTGTGCGAGACGGCGCATCGCGGTGAGGACGGGTTCGTACAGGGCGGTGCCGAGGACCGCCGCCTCGACCGTCGCCTCCCGGGAGCGGGTGGGCAGCAGGTCGATGTCGATCTCGGCGATGCCGAGCACGTGCCGTCCGTAGACGTCGATGCGCTCGTCGCTCATCGTCAGGCCGGCGGAGTCGAGGGCGGCGAGGGCCCGCTCGAGCTGTGCGACGGCGGCGAACCGGGGGTCGTAGAGCTGACCGAGCCGTTCGAGGACGTGCCGGGCGCGCGGATAGTCGTGGGGTACGGACTCGCCGTCGCCCGGCGGGTAGGGCGGCAGCGCCGCGATGGCCCGGCCGAGGGCGACGAACAGCGACTCGTCGGTGCCGTCGAGGAGGCGGACGATCTCGCGGATGCGCGGCAGCGGCAGCCCCTGGGCGGCGAGCGCACGGATCAGCGCGAGGCGCCGCACGTGCCGCCCGTCGTACCGGGCCTGGGTGGCGCTGGTCGCCTCGCCCGGCATCAGCAGCCCCTCGCGCAGGTAGTACTTCACGGTCGCCAGCGGGACGCCGGTCCGGTCCACCAGTTCCGAGATCCGCATTGCCACCTCCCCTTGACAGTGGATAGTACAACTATCCAGTATTGGATACTGTAACTATCCAATACTCCGCGAGGAGGATTCCGTGCACCCCGTACTCGTCGTCGCTCTCGGCGCCACCCTGCTCACCGTCACCGGGATCGCCTTCGGCGGCACGTTCCTGCTGCGCGTCGCGGGCGGGCACGTGCCGGCCAACGACCTGCAGAAGTCCTTCTTCCGCGCCGGTCACGCCCACGCCGGCGTCCTCGTCACCTTGGGGTTGCTGGTCGCCGTGCTCACCGACGCCGTCGGCGCCTCACCCGGATGGGCCGCCGCCGGCGCGATCGCAGTGCTCGGCTCGGCGATCCTGATTCCCGCCGGGTTCTTCCTGTCCGTGCTCGGCCCGGACCCCAGGCGGCCGGGCGCCATGATCGCCTGCGTATGGCTGGGTGCCGCCGCCCTCGTCGCCGGCGTGACGATCTCAGGAGTCGTGGTTCTCGGCGCCGGACTCGGTGTTCTGGCCTGACGGGTGCACCTGCTCGATCGTCGTCGCACGCGGATGCTCGGGCCCGGTGGTGATCGCCAGGCGGGGGGCCCGGTGCAGATGCTCGCGCGCGAAGGCCAGCGACCGGGTCAGCGCTCCCGCCCGCGCGGACCGCGTGCGCGCCCCCTGGGTACTGACCTCCAGGACGACGTGCCCGGTGAAGTCGCTCTCGGCCAGTAGCCGGCACACCTGCTCGCACGGCTGGCCGCCGTCGCCCGGGAGCAGATGCTCGTCCGTCGACGCGCCGTGACCGTCCGCGAGGTGCAGATGAGCCAGACCGCCGCCCATCCGCTCGGCGAGGGCCATCGCGTCCATCCCCGCCGTGGCCGTGTGCGACAGGTCCAGTGTGTAGTGCGCGAAGCCGGTGTCGGTGGGATCGATCGACGGGCTGAAGGCCGACACCGCACGGCCGGGCCCGCCACGCCGTCTCATGCGCTGCGCGGTGCGGTCGCGGCCGCCGAAGAACACGTCGGCGCGCATCGGGTACATGTTCTCCACCGCCACGACCACGTGGCTGCGGTCCTCGAGGTCCGCGACCTGATCCGCGAAGCCCTCCGCGTACCGGCGCTGCCATCGGAACGGCGGATGCACCACCACCGACGCGGCCCCGAGCGCTTCCGCTGCGCGCACCGACCGCTCGAGCTTCGCGGCCGGATCCGAACCCCACACACGCTGCGAGATCAACAGGCACGGCGCGTGCACCGCCAGCACCGGTATGCCGTACTTGCGCACCAGCGCCTGCACCGCACGCACGTCCTGGCTCACCGACTCCGCCCACACCATCAGCTCCACGCCGTCGTAGCCGAGCTCGGCCGCATAGCGGAAGGCCGCCTCGGTGTTCTCCGGGTACACCGAAGCGGTGGACAGTCCGACCAGGATCTCTCGCGACAGGGTGCTCATGACGATGTGCCGGGTCAGCCGGTGGGCAGCAGGAACAACAGCGGACCGAACGTCACGAAGGCACCCACGGCGAGGGCGATGAGCTGGCTCGCGATGTCGTCGGTGCGGCGCAGGATGCGCACCATCGCCACCAGGCCGACGATGACCAGCAGGGCGAGTGCGAATGCCACCCACGGCAACGCATCCCACAACTGCTCGAAGCCCTTGAACAGCAGGGCGCCCGCGACGATCGCGACGACACCCTCGCCGATCAACCGGGCCCACTGCGCGATCGCGCTGCGGGACTCGCCGGTGCCGGACGAGACGTCGGACTCCGCCGCGGACGGGGTCTCCGCCGCTGCGGCGTCGCTGCGACGGGACGCGGGCTTCTCCCGCTGCTCCACGTCCGGCTCGTCCGCGGCCACGGCCTTGCCGATCGTCTCGGTCTCGCCGTCGGCGGTGTCGTCGCCGCTGCCCCGCAGGTCGCTCGCGGGCCCGGACAGCAGCCTCGGCTCGGGGGTATCCGCGGGCCGCGCCGGAGTACTCACGGCCACCTCGGCGTGCGCGCGCGCTCGTCGCGGCAGGACGGCCGGACGGATGATCTCGGTCGGCGACTCGACCTTCACCGGCACCCGCTCGGCCGCCGGCTCCTCGCGCGTCCGGGGCGGGGACGTCGGGGCCGGGGTCCCGGGCCCGGTCGCCTCGGTCTCGGACGGTTCGGGTTCGGGCTCGGGTTCGCGACGGTCCGGCCGCCGCGGCACCGGCGCCAGCGCTTTCGGAGCCACCGGCGCCTGCGCCTTCGGAGCCACCGGCGCCTGCGTCGTCGAGGGCACCGGCGCCTGCGCCTTCGGCGGAGCGGACACGACGGGTTCGGCCTCCGGGGCCTCGCTCTCCGGAGCCTCGGTCTCGGGGGCCTCGGTCTCGGGAGCCTCGGTCTCGGCAGCCTCGGTCTCGGGGACGTCGGCCTCGGAGACTCCGGTCTTCGGCGCCTGGGCCGGTTCCGGGGCGGTCACGGGAATCTCGCCGGTCAGTTCCGCAACCGAGATGCCGCCGCTGACGCCACGGCGGCGGCGTCCGCCGGCGCGGGAATTCACCTTCTGGCCGTTGCGGGCCAGCAGCTCCGCGACGGAGATCTGCCCGGTGTCGGTGCTGCTGCCGTCCGTCATTGCGAAACCACCATCAGTTCGCCCCCCATCTCGGTGTCGAGCTTGCGGAGAATGAGCCCCTCGCGCAGGGCCCAGGGACAGATATCGAGAGTTTCCACTCCCAGCGCGCGCATGGCGGCCTCCGCGACGAGGGCACCGGCGACGATCTGCTGCGACCGGTCGGAGCTCACGCCCTCGAGCTCGGCACGGTCCGCGGCCGTCATGCGGGAGATGAATGCGATGAGCTGACGCAACCCGGCGGCGGTCAGGGTGCGCCGCACCCGGGGGCCCGCCGACGACGGGGCGGCACCGGTCAGCCGTGCGAGGGTGCGGAAGGTCTTCGAGCTCCCCACGCACAGGTCGGGAACACCGGCCGCCCGCAGCTCCTCGGCGGGCCGGACGAGTTCGGCATCGAGCCAGTCCCGCAGCACCGCGACGCGCCGCTTACCGGGCGGGTCCTCGCTCAGCCAGTCCCGGGTCAGGCGCCCGGCACCGAGCTGCAACGAGAACGCCACGTCGGGGTCCTCGTCGCCGCCGAAGGTCAGCTCCAGGGAGCCGCCGCCGATGTCCAGGCACAGGATGCGTCCCGCGCTCCAGCCGTACCACCGCCGCACCGCGAGGAACGTCAGCCGGGCCTCGTCCACACCGGAGAGCACCTCGAGCGCGACGCCGGTCTCGGCGCGGACGCGACTGAGCACCGCGTCGGAGTTGGTGGCATCGCGCACCGCGGAGGTCGCGAACGCCATCAGCTCCTCGCATCCGGAGGTGCGGGCGATGCCGGCGAAGTCGGCGACCGTCTCGACCAGCCGGTCGGCGCCCTGCGGGGTGATGTCACCGCGGTCGTCCGTGTTCTCGGACAGGCGTAGGGTTGCCTTCGTCGAGCTCATGGGGGTGGGATGGCCACCGCGATGAGCGTCCACCACGAGTAGATGAACGGTGTTGCTTCCGACGTCGAGTACCCCAAGGCGCACATACATACGGTACTGGGTCTACCGTCGGGTCCTGTGACAGCAGGTATGCCCGGTGCCGCACACAAGCAGGTCCCGGCCCCCGAAGTGCCCCTCGATTTCCCGCGCGAATGGGTGGAGTTCATCGACCCGGACAACAGCGAGCACGTCGTCGCCGCCGACCTGACGTGGCTGCTCTCCCGCTGGACCTGCGTGTTCGGCACGCCCGCGTGCCAGGGCATCATCGCCGGCCGGCCGGACGACGGATGCTGCTCGCACGGCGCGTTCCTGTCGGACGACGACGATCGCGCCAAGCTGGACGCCGCAGTGAGACATCTCACGCCGGAGGACTGGCAGTTGATGCCGAAGGGACTCGGCAAGAAGGGCTATCTCGAGGAGGACGACCTCGAGGACGAGCCGGCCCTGCGCACTCGCCGCTACAAGGGGGCGTGCATCTTCCTCAACCGGCCGGGCTTCGCCGGCGGCATCGGCTGCGCGCTGCACAAGATGGCGCTGCGACGCGGCATCGAGCCTCTCGAGGTGAAGCCGGACGTGTGCTGGCAACTGCCGATCCGCCGCACCCAGGACTGGGTCGAGCGTCCCGACGGCACCGAGGTGCTGCGCACCGTCGTCACCGAGTACGACCGGCGCGGTTGGGGCGAGGGCGGCCACGACCTGGACTGGTACTGCTCCGGCTCGCCGGACGCCCACGTGGGGGCCGCACCGGTCTGGCAGTCGTACGCACCGGAACTGCGCGAGCTGATCGGCGACGCCGCCTACGACGAACTCGCGCGGCTGTGCCGTCGTCGCGAGGGGCTGGGCCTGATCGCCGTGCATCCCGCGACGACGGCCGCCGCCGAGCGCACCCCGGGGGCGGGCCCCTACCCCTCGAGCTTGTAGCCGAGGCCGCGGACCGTGACCAGGTGCTGCGGCTTGGCGGGGTCGGCCTCGATCTTCGAGCGCAGCCGCTTGACGTGCACGTCGAGGGTCTTGGTGTCGCCGACGTAGTCGGCACCCCACACCCGGTCGATCAGCTGGCCGCGCGTGAGCACCCGGCCGGAGTTGCGCAGCAGGTACTCCAGCAGGTCGAACTCCTTGAGCGGCAGCGTGACGGGATTCCCGGCCACGTGCACGACGTGCCGGTCCACGTCCATCCGCACCGGCCCGGCCTCGAGGATCCCGTCGTCCTGCGTCGCCTCGGCGTCGTTCTCCCCGCCGCGGCGCAGCACCGCACGGATGCGGGCGATGAGTTCGCGCGCCGAGTACGGCTTGGTGACGTAGTCGTCCGCCCCCAGTTCGAGGCCGACCACCTTGTCGATCTCGCTGTCGCGCGCGGTCACCATGATCACCGGCACGCCGGACCGGTTGCGCAGCTGCTTGCAGACATCGGTGCCGCTCATGCCGGGCAGCATCAGGTCCAGCAGGACGATGTCCGCGCCGGCGCGGTCGAATTCCGCGAGCGCCGACGGTCCGTCACCGACGACGGTGGTCTCGAAGCCCTCCTTGCGCAGGAGGAACGCGAGCGGATCCGCCAGCGATTCCTCGTCCTCCACGATCAGCACACGCGTCACTGCTGGTCCTCCGTACCCTTTGTCACCTGGTGCATCCGGCTCATTTCCGATTCTCGTCGTAGGTGTCGGCATGGTCGCCCCGCTCCACCGTCACCGCTCGCCCGTCACCGCTCCACCGTCAGCGCGGGGCCGCCCTCGTGGCGAGGTGTGGCTCCGTGGGATTCGCGGGGATCGGGCGAACAGGCGGGGATGAGGAGCGTGAACGTCGACCCGGTTCCCGGCTGGCTCCACAACCGGATCTCCCCGTTGTGGTTGGCGGCGACGTGCTTGACGATCGCCAGCCCGAGACCGGTGCCACCGGTGGCGCGGGAACGGGCCTTGTCGACCCGGAAGAACCGTTCGAAGACGCGCTCCTGGTCCTCCTTCTCGATCCCGATGCCGCGGTCGGTCACCGCGATCGCGACCTTGCCCGCGCGCAGGGACCGGCTGACCGACACCGGCGAACCCGGAGACGAGTAGGCGATCGCATTCTCGATCAGATTGGCCAGCGCGGTGACGAGCAGGGTCTGGTCGCCGAGGACCTCGTACCCGCCGGCGGCGTCGGTGGTGACGGTGATCTGCGCGTTCTCGGCGGTCAGGCGGGTGCGGCGCAGCGCCTCCTCGACGACGTCGTCGACCTCGACCACCTCGAGGTTCGGCAGCTTCTCGGCCCCCTGCAGGCGCGAGAGCGCGATCAGTTCGGTCACCATGTTGCCGAGCCGGTTGGCCTCGCTCTGTAGCCGGGTTCCGAAGTGCCGCACGGATTCCGGGTCGTCGGCGGATTCGAGCAGGGCTTCGGCGAGCAGGGCCATCGCGCCCACGGGGGTCTTGAGTTCGTGACTGACGTTGGCGACGAAGTCCCGGCGGGTGGCCTCCATCCGGACCTGCTCGGAGTCGTCGTAGGCGTAGAGCGCGACGAAGCGCGCGTCGTCGTCGAGCAGACGCCGCGCGACGCAGCGCACCGCCACGCGCTCGCGACCGCGGGGCGTCTTCGCGGTGAGGTCGAGCTCGGCGGGTTCACCCGTCTCGAGGACACGGGTGGCGGCGGCCCAGGCCGAGTCCTCGACGAGCCGGTTGCGGACCAGGCCGAGTTCCTCCGCACGCGGATTGAACAGGACGACGTCGTGGAACCGGTCGACGACGGCGATGCCGGTGTCCGCGCCGAAGACCACGCGATCGAGGACCTGCGCCATGGTGAGGTCGGCGTCGGTGCGGTCGGCGGCCCGGCGCCGGAGGAGCCGCATCAGCACGATCGCGGACACGGCACCGAGGACGGCGGCCCCGGCGAGCAGCACGGCCTGCGCAACAGTCACGCCTCGAATCGTACGTACGCGCGGCGCGGCGGTGACAGCGGGTCGGGGCATTCCGCCGCACGTCACACCGCATGTTCGCAGCATTTGCCGCGTGTTCACCGCCCGTTTCCCGGGGCCGCGGACAGTCGCCCGCGGCCCCTGGGAACTACCGGCCGCCCTGACCCGCGACGGCGGCGGCACCCGCCGCGGCCGCCTCGGGATCGAGGTACGTGCCACCCGGGTTCAGCGGGCGCAGGTTCTCGTCGAGGTCGTAACGCAGCGGGATGCCGGTGGGGATGTTCAGCCCGGCGATCTCCTCGTCGGAGATCCCGTCGAGGTGCTTGACCAGAGCACGCAGCGAGTTGCCGTGGGCCGTGATCAGGACGGTCCGGCCGGCCCGCACGTCCTGGGAGATGGTCTCCTCCCAGTACGGGATGAGGCGATCGACGACGTCCTTCAGGCACTCGGTGAGCGGCACCTCGTCGACGTCCGCGTACCGGACGTCGCTGTCCTGGCTGTACTTGCTGCCGGGCTCGATCGGCGGGGGCGGGGTGTCGTAGCTGCGGCGCCACAGCATGAACTGCTCGTCGCCGAACTCCGCCTTGATCTCCGCCTTGTTCTTGCCCTGCAGCGCACCGTAGTGCCGCTCGTTCAGGCGCCAGTCGCGCACGACCGGAATCCAGTGCCGATCCGCGGCGTCGAGCGCGTAGTTGGCGGTGCTGATGGCGCGGCGCAGCAGCGACGTGTAGAGCACGTCCGGCAGGAGATCGTGCTCGGCGAGCAGTTCGCCGGCCCGCTTGCCCTCGGCGATCCCCTTATCGGTCAGGTGGACGTCCACCCATCCCGTGAAGAGGTTCATCGCGTTCCATTCGCTCTCGCCGTGGCGGAGCAACACAAGTGTTCCGTTGGTCATGGGCCAATCCTGGCACGCCCGCGTGGCAACGCTACGTCGGCACCGTTCAGTGAATTCCCCGCGCGAGACGCACACATCGGATATATGTGACAACGGTTGTTTTCAGAACGACGTCCGGATGGGGGCTTCTCGTGTTCGACACCCGACTTTCCCGCCGCAGCTTCCTCACCGCCCTGGGCGCCCTCGCGGTCGCGCCCGCCCCCGCCCACGCCGCCCCGCGCTCCCCGGCGCTGCGCTCGACGGGCCGCCGCGTCGCCGTGCTCGGCGGCGGGGTGGCGGGCCTGACGGCCGCCCACGAACTGATCGAACGCGGCTTCGACGTCACCGTCTTCGAACCGACCGCCCTGGGCGGCAAGGCCCGCAGCATCCCGTCGCCGGGCACCGCGGCCGGCGGCCGCGCCGACCTGCCCGGCGAGCACGGCTTCCGCTTCTTCCCGGGCTTCTACCAGCACATCCCCGACACGATGCGGCGGATCCCCTTCCCGGGCAATCCGAACGGCGTGTTCGACAATCTCGTCACCGGCGCCGCCTTCCGGATGGCGATCCCCGGCGGGCCCGACCTCATCGCCCCGGCGTCGATCGCCCCGCTCCCCCACGGCGTCCTCGATCCCGCCTCGCTGCAGGAATCCCTGGCCGCGGCCTTCTCCCTCGGCAACGCCATCCCCCCGCACGAACTGGCCGTCTTCACCCGCAAGCTGGTGATGTTCCTGACCAGCAGTCTCGAACGACGCGACGGCCAGTGGGAACACCGGACGTGGTCGCAGACGCTCGAGGCCGACGGCAAGTCGTCGGCCTACCGCGACATCCTCGTCTCGGCCCTGACCCGTCAACTGGTGGCCGCCCGGCCCACCGTCGCCTCCACCCGCACCATCGGCATCATGGGCCAGGCGTTCGTGTGGAACGCGATGGGCACCGTCCCCGCATACGGCCATCTGGACCGGGTCCTGGCCGCTCCCACCGACGAGGCGTGGATCGGCCCGTGGGCCGCGCACCTGCGCGACCTGGGCGTCGTATTCGAAATGGGTTGGGCGGCAGAAGCGCTCGACATCGCGTCCGGTTCGATCACCGGAGTGCGGCTGGTGGACGGCGACGGCACCCGGTCCGTCGCCGAAGCCGACTGGTACGTCGCGGCGATGCCCGTCGAACGGGCCGCGCCCCTGTGGTCACCGCGGATCCTCGCCGCAGATCCTCGCCTCGAAGGCATGCGGAACCTGCAGACGGACTGGATGGTGGGCATCCAGTACTTCCTGCGCCGGCCCACCCCGATCGCCGCCGGCCACGTCGCATACCTCGGCTCGCCGTGGGCACTGACCTCCATCAGCCAGGGCCAGTTCTGGCGCGGCGACTTCGCCGGCCGCTACGGCGACGGCAGCGCCCACGACTGCCTGTCCGTGGACATCTCCGACTGGGACACCCCGGGCGTCCTCCACGGCAAGACCGCCAAGGAGTGCACGGCCGAGGAGATCGCCCAGGAGACGTGGGCCCAGATGTCGGCATGCCTCGACGACACCGGCACCGGCGTCCTCGACGAGGACGACATCGTCTCGTGGTTCCTCGACCCCGGCATCCGGTGGGATCCCGCGCAGGGCCGCAACACCAACGCCACACCCCTGCTCGTCAACACCGTCGGCTCCCTGTCCGACCGGCCCGACGCCCGCACCGCGATCCCGAACCTCTTCCTCGCCGGGGACTACGTCCGCACCGACATCGATCTCGCCACCATGGAGTCGGCCGGCGAATCCGCGCGTGCGGCCGTCACCGCGCTGCTCGAAGCCGCCGACTCGCCGGCCGCACCGCCGGCGCTGTACCGACTGCACGAGCCACCCGAACTCGAACCGATACGCCGCATCGACGCCGACCGCTACCGCGCGGGCCTGCCGCACCTGCTCGACGTGTGACGGCGCGCGTTCCGGCGCCGGGCACCGCTCACGTCGAGGATCCGGATGCGGCGAACAGGCCCGCGCGGCCGCCGAATTCCGACATACTGCCCTCGAACGCGACGAAAGGGCATGCCCATGAGCGAGACCTCGGTACTCGTGGTCGGCGCCGGCCCGGTCGGACTGACCGCCGCGCTGGAACTGCGCCGGCGCGGCGTCGACGTCGTGATCGTCGACCGGCTGCCGGAACCGCCGCAGTACGCCAAGGCGGTCGGCATCCAGCCGCGCACCCTCGAGGTCTGGGACGCGATGGGCGTGGTCCGCCCTTCGCTCGACGTGTCCGCGCCGATGCACGGGCAGATCGTCTACGTCGACGGCCGGCAGGTGATGCGCCTCGAACTCGAACTGCCCGAGGACGTGCCGTACCGGTTCGTCTGCATGCCCCAGTACGCCACGGAACGGGTGCTGACGCAGGCCCTGGCCGAGCACGGCACCGTCGTGCGCCGCGGCATCGAGCTCACCGGGTTCGAGCAGACCGCGGACGGCGTGGTCGCCGACCTGCGCGACGGCGACGACACGACGCGGCTGGCGGCCCGCTACCTGGTCGGCTGCGACGGTGCGCACAGCGCCGTACGGAAAGGACTCGGGGTGTCCTTCGACGGCGACGCGTTCCCCGAGGAGTACATGCTCGCCGACGTCGAACTGGACTGGTCGATGCCGGGCGGCTACGGCATCCGCGCCTCGACGACGAACGACGGCACGACCACGGACATGATGGTGTGCATCCCGCTGCCCGGCACCGGCCGCTACCGCCTGTCGACCTTCGTCGCGCCGGACCTGGCGACCTCCGCGTCCGGCAGCGGAGCCGTGGCGCACGGACTCGAGGGCGGGCGCCGGCCCACCCTCGGCCACATCCAGGCCGTGCTCGACCGGCTGGCGCCCGAACCGACCCGGGCCGGTGCGCTGCGCTGGTCGTCGGTGTTCCGGATCAGCCACCGCCTCGCCGGGAGCTACGGCGGGGGCCGGGTGTTCCTGGCCGGGGACGCCGCGCACATCCATCCCCCGACCGGGGCACAGGGCATGAACACCGGCATCCAGGACGCCTACAACCTCGGCTGGAAGCTCGCCCTGGCGGTGCAGGGACGCGCCGCCGACGGCCTGCTCGACAGCTACGACGCCGAGCGCCGGCCCGTCGGGGCGGAGGTGGTGGGCCGCACCGTGCGGCACGCCCGGCAGGGCCTCGGAGCCGGCGAGACGGACGCCGCGACCGCGATCGCGCGCGAGGCCCAGCTGCTGCTCGGCTACCGGGACAGCCCGCTCGTCGGTGAAGACGTGCCGCACGGCGGCGGTAGCGACATGCCG
>NZ_AJFC01000014.1:0-2567 GCF_000256505.1 Rhodococcus sp. P14
GGCTGCACGAGCTGCTGCGCCATCCCGGTCACACCGTGCTGCTGTGGGCGCCCACGGCGCAGGCGCTGCAGGCGCAGCGAGAGCTCGCCGAGCGGGCGACGGACCGCTTCGGTGACGCGCTGCGGGCGTACGTGCTCGTGGCGGGAAGCACCGGGAGCCCGGCCGACGGCCGGGTACTGCGCGACGACGCGGGCCGCGCCGCGCGGGCGTACGGTTTCGACGGTGCCGCCGCGGCTGTGGTGGTGCGGCCGGACGGCTACGTCGGGTTCCGGGCGCAGGATCCGACGATCGAGGCGCTCGCGGCGCATCTCGGCCGGATCCTGCGGCCCGGGCAATGACCGGCTACGTCGCCGGGGTGCGCAGATCCTTCCGGAGGATCTTGCCGGCGGCGGACTTCGGGACGATGTCGATGAACTGCACCTGCCGCACCTTCTTGTGCGGCGAGACCCGCTCGGCGACGAACTCGACGACCTCGGCCTCGGTGAGGTCGGCGTCCGGCTGACGCACGACGAACGCCTTGGGCACCTCCTCGCCTTCGTCGTCGAGCACACCGATCACCGCGACGTCGGCGATCTTCGGGTGGGTCAGCAGCAGCGCCTCGAGTTCGGCGGGCGGCACCTGGTAGCCCTTGTACTTGATCAGCTCCTTGAGCCGGTCGACGATGGTGACGTTGCCGGCCGCATCGACCGTGGCGATGTCGCCGGTGTGCAGGAACCCGTCGGCGTCGAGGGTCTCCGCGGTGGCCTGCGGGTTGCCGAGGTAGCCGACCATGACGTTGGGGCCCTTGCACCACAGCTCACCCGGCTCGGAGACACCCTCACCGGTGGGGTACTCGACCTCTTCGCCGGTGGTCGGGTCGACGAGCTTGCACTCCATGTTGGCGATCGTCGGTCCCACCGAGTCGAGCGGCACGTCGTCGCCGTCGAACGGGATGGCGTGGCTGACCGGGCTCATCTCGGACATGCCGTACCCCTGACGGACCTTCCATCCCAGTCGCGCGGCGACCGCGTTCCCGAGCGCCCTGTCCAGCGGCGCCGCGCCGGAGAACACGGTGTGCACGCTCGAGAGGTCGTACTGGTCCACGAGCGGATGCTTGGCCAGGGCGACCGCGACGGGCGGTGCGATGAACACGTAGGTGCACTTCTGTTCGGAGACGATCCGCAGGAACTCCGGCAGGTCGAACTTCGGCATCGTCACCAGCGACGCGCGGTTGAACAGGGCGGCGTTGAGAAGAACGGTCATGCCGTAGATGTGGAAGAACGGCAGGACGGCGAGGATCCGGTCGTCGGGGTCGATCCTGATCGGGGACTTGATCTGGCACACGTTGGCCACCAGGTTCGTGTGCGTGAGCATCACGCCCTTCGGGCGACCGGTGGTGCCGGACGAGTACGGCAGCACCGCCAGATGGGTGGCCGGATCGAACGACACCTCGGGGGCGGGGGCGTTCTCGGCGAGCAGGTCGCGCAGGGAGGGATGCCCCTCGGCGCCGTCGAGCACGACCAGACGATCGTCGGGGATACCGACCGCGGCCGCGGCCTCCTTCGCGTGCGGCAGCAGCGGCGAGACCGTGAAGAAGAACGTCGCCTTGGAATCCTCGAGCTGCTTGGCGATGTCCTCGGCGGTGTAGAGCGCGTTGACGGTGGTCGCGGTGGCCCCCGCCCGCAGGATGCCGTGGAACACGGCCGCGAAGGCGGGCACGTTCGGCGAGAGCAGGCCGACGACGTCGCCGACTCCCACACCGCGCGCCGCAAGAGCACCCGCGATCGCGTCGATCTGCCCGATCAGGGTCCGGTAGTCGGTGACGGCCCCGGTCGCGCCCTCCGTCAACGCCGGGCGATCGAGGTCCGACTCCGCGATCGAACCGAACAGGAAGTCGTAGACACTCAGTGCCGGGATGTCGACGTCGGGAAAGGGACTGCGAAAGCTCATTGGTTCTCCTCGGGGGCAGGAATCTGTGGCACGCCGTGCCAGACGTGCCGGGAGTACGGTATCCGACGGCTGTGAAGGCAGTCACAGGCATGCCGGACACTACCGGGTCGGGGACCGTCGCGGGCCCGGTCACGCGCCCCGGAGCCCGGCCGATCGGGCAGTGTCGGCGGCCGGTCCGGCACCCTAGGCTCGACCGGATGACGGACGTCGTGCACTCGCTGGACCCGTTCTCCGGCCGCGGCTCCTCGCCCGCGACGGTCTCGACCGACTGGGACGAGATCCGGACGTGGTCGGACCGGGTGTACATGCCCTATCGCGTGCGGCCGAGCGGACGCCTGCTGCACCCGCGATCGAGCATGTTCTCGGCGTCGATCGGCGACATCGTGCTCACCCGGTTCCGCTACGGCATTCCGGTGACCGTCGACCGGCTCTCCGCCGAGGCCGGCAACATCCTCGTGCTCACGACGATCCGTGGGCACGCGCGGCACCGCGTCGGAGCGGGCGAGGTGGAGGTCGATTCCGGCGCCACGTTCGTGGCCGACTGCAGCCGCATCGAGCATCGCGTCGACTTCGACGACGAGCACCTGCAGCTGAACCTGACGGTGCCGCACCGGCTCCCCCCCCCCCCCCCCCCCCCC
>NZ_AJFC01000015.1:0-30928 GCF_000256505.1 Rhodococcus sp. P14
CTGGTTCGGCGTCGTCCCCGACGATCGTCTGTGGCAGCACAAGTGCGTCGTCGGGACCGGGTCGTCGGGCTGGAACACGCTGCTCGCGTATGCGGTCCGCGCGATCCGGGCCGATCCGGTGCGGATCGCGCAGGGCCGGCCGGGCGCCCATCTGCAGGAGTTGCTCCTCGGTCACCTCGTCACCGAATGGGCCGCCGCGGCGGGCGTCGCGCTCGACCCCGGCGAACCGCCGGCCGCCCCGGCGTACGTCCGGCACGCGGAGCGCTACATCCGCGAGCACGCCGCGGACCTGCCCACGGTCTCCGAGGTCGCTGCCGCCGTGGGTGTCAGCGTGCGCGCCCTGTCGGGGGCGTTCCGCCGCCACCTGGACACCACGCCGAACCGGTACCTCACCGACGTGCGATTGCGGCACATCCGCGACGAGCTCTCCATCCCGTCGGCCGAGTGCACCGTCTCGGCGGTGGCGGCCCGGTGGGGCTACGTCAACATGGGGGTCTTCGCCGCCGCCTACCGTCGCCGATTCGGCGAGAATCCGTCGCGCACGCTCGCCCGGGCCCGCGGGCGCCGAGTGCCGTAATCCGACAACGCGTGCCGATCCGAGGTGGCCCGCGTCACAGCTCCGTCCGTAGCGTCCCCCTCCGACGCCGGCCGGCGGCGGACCGCACACAGGAGGAACCGTGACAGACGACTTCGCGACCACGATGGACGCAACCCTGCGAGAACTCACCCACCGCCCGACGGGCGTGCCGGGCGTGGTGGCCATGCTCACCGACCGGGGCGGCGTCGTGTACGAGGGGGTGGCCGGGGAACGCGCAGCGGGCTCGGGCTCGGCGATGACGGCGGACACCGTGTTCGCCGCCTTCTCCACGACCAAGGCGATCACCGGCACCGCCGCACTCCAGTGCGTCGAGGAGGGCCTGCTCGACCTCGACGCCCCCGCCGCCCGCTACGTCCCGGAGATCGGGGAACTCCAGGTTCTCGAGGGCTTCGGAACGGACGGCGCGCCCCTGCTGCGCGCGCCGAAGCGCGACATCACCACCCGCATGCTGCTGCTCCACACGGCCGGTCTCGGATACGACTTCTTCGACGAGAACTACCGGCGTCTCGCCGAGGAGCACGGTCAGCCCAGCGTGATCACGGGATCGAAGGCCGCGCTGACGACACCGCTGCTGTTCGATCCCGGCGACCGGTGGATGTACGGCTCGAACATCGACTGGTGCGGTCTCGTGGTGGAGGCCGTGCGGGGCCGGCGCCTCGGCGAGGTCATGCGCGAGCGGATCTTCGAGCCGCTCGGGATGGGCGACACGGCGTTCGCACTCACCGACGACATGCGCGCGCGGCTGGCCGTCGTCCACCAGCGCAGCGAGGACGGAGCACTCGCGCCGATGCCGGAGATGGTGCTGCCCCAGGACCCGGAGATCCACATGGGAGGGCACGGGCTCTACACCACCGTGCCGGACTACCTGAAGTTCATCCGGATGTGGCTGCGCGACGGCGCGGCCCCCGGCGGTGACCGGGTTCTCTCGCCCGCGACCGTCGCCGACGCGGTGCGTGGCGGCCTGGACGGGCAGCAGGTGACCGCGCTGCCGGGGGTCGTCCCGGCGCTGTCGAACGACGCGGAGTTCTTCCCCGGGCTGGCCAAGAACTGGGCGTACACGTTCCTGGTGAACGAGGAGCCGGCGCCGACGGGCCGCCCGGCCGGTGCCCTCGGCTGGGCGGGTCTGGCGAATCTCTACTACTGGATCGACCGGGAGAACGGGCTCGGCGGCTTCTGGGCCACGCAGATCCTGCCGTTCGCGGACGCCGTGTCGTTCCAGGGCTATCTCGACTTCGAGACCGCCGCCTATCGAGGTGCGGCGATCCGGTGAGATGCGACGAGCCCCGCGTGCGGTGCACGCGGGGCTCGTTCGGCTGCTACGGGCGCGAGCCCGGGCACGTGTCCGAGTGTCGGATCAGAGGTACTGACCGCACACCGGCCACGCGCCGCGGCCCTGGCCGTCCAGGACGTTCTCGGCGATGGCGATCTGCTGCTCCCGGGTCGCCTGGTCGGCGGTGGGGGCGTACTGCTGGCCGCCGTAGGCGTTCCAGGTGCTCGGCGAGAACTGCAGGCCGCCGTGGTAGCCGTTGCCGGTGTTGATCGCCCAGTTCCCGCTGCTCTCGCACTGTGCGACGGCGTCCCAGTTGCCGGACGCGGCGTTGGCGGTGCCGGCGCCGAAGGCGAACGGGGTGACGGCCAGGGCCGCGGTGGCGGCGACGGTGCCGAGGGCGCGCTTGAAGGTGAAGTTAGCCATGATGCGGTTGAATTCCTCTCGCGTCTGCTGGCGAGGCACTGCGGCGGCCGACGATGTCGATCCCGCTGCCCGGATTCGGATCTGTGCCTCGTCCCTGCCCCTCGATCAGGTATCGAGTTCCGGTCCCGCGGGGCAGAGTCAGCGGCGACGGGCCGGTCTTGCTTGCCCGGTGGTATCGGGCTGATTACGACGCTAGAGAGTCATCACGGATCGGTCACGCGCTGTTTTCCGGCACGTGCGTCCCACATTCCAAGATCGGGCGGCGCCGTTTTCCCAGGTGGCATGGGAGGTATCGCCGTTTCGACACCGCGTAGTTACACGGCCGTTATGTGACCAGGCTCACAGTAATATTGTGGGACGGGTCACCGATATCGCGCCGTTACGGCTGCGCGTCCTCCACCACGAAGGGCCGGCCGTCCTCGATCAGGTGCCGGAAGGGTTCGAGGTTGCGCAGCGACTCGCCCCGGGAGACCCGCCACTCCCACTCCCGCTTGATGGAGGCGAGGAAACCCAGCCCGAGGATGACGTTGAAGTCGTGATCGGCGGCCTCGAGCACCTGGCCGAGCACCGCGTCCAGTTCGTCCGGAGTGACCGATGCCTCCGACATCCGGCCGACGAGGTAGATGTCCCCGATCTTGTCGAGGGTGTACGCGACCCCGTACAGCCGCCGATTGCGCCGGAGCAGGAACCGGTACACGCCCTCGAAGTTCTCGTCGGGCTTGCGGCACACGAACGCCTCGACCCGCAGGCCGTGGTTGCCGAGGGAGAGCAGGGTCGTCGTCTTGAGCTTGTTCTCCCCCGGCAGGTCGACGACGAAGTGCCCACCCTCCTTGCGGGAGAACTCGAGGCCGCGATCGCGCAGCGTCGCCTCGATCGTCTCGCTCAGTCGCTCGCTCACGCCCGCACCCCCGTCGTCCGCCGGATCTTCCACACTCCGCGCTGCCGGCGCAGCGGAAACTCGCCGCTCGCGAGGGAGCGGTTCCGCAGCGCACCGGCCTTACGGTAACTGGCGAGCAGCCCGTCCGCCGTGTGCTCCCAGGAGAAGTTCTCCGCGTGCAGGGGCGCCGCCGCCGCCAGCACGGCCCGCCGACCCGGATCCGTGACCAGCGAGCGCAGCGCGGCGGCCCAGTCGCTCGTGCGATGCCCGTCGACGAGCAGTCCGGTCTCGCCGTCGCGCACCGCGACGCCGAGGCCGCCGACGTTCGCCGCCAGCACCGGGGTCCCGCACGCCTGCGCCTCGATCGCCACCAGGCCGAACGACTCGGAGTAGCTCGGCACCGCCACCACGTCCGACGCGCGGTAGACCTGCACGAGCCGTTCGGGAGGTTGCGGGGGCAGGAACGTCACCCGGGCGGCGATCCCGAGCTCGGCGGCCAGGTCGATCAGCGAGTGCGGGCGCTCGAGCCCGGTGCCCGAGGGCCCGCCCACCACCAGCACCCGCAGGGGCACCTCGGGGTCGGCGGCCATCGCCGCCGCGGCGGCGCGCAGCAGCACGTCGGGTGCCTTGAGCGGCTGGATCCGGCCGACGAATGTCACGATCGTCTCGTTCGGGTCCAGCCCCAGCTCGGCGCGGGCGAGCGCCCGGTCCCCCGGCCGGTAGCGGGACAGGTCCGCGCCCGGCGCCACCACGTCGATCCGTGACGGGTCGGCACCGTAGCTGCGCTCGAGCTGCGCCGCTTCGTCGATCGTGTTGGCGACGAGCCGGTCGGACTCGGCGACCACCTGCTGCTCGCCGATCTGCCGGGCCGCCGGCTCGGGCACGTCACCGTCGGCGAGCGAGGCGTTCTTCACGGCGGCGAGAGTGTGGGCGGTGTGCACGAGCGGGACGCCCCACCGGTCGCGGGCGAGCCAGCCCACCTGGCCGGACAGCCAGTAGTGCGAGTGCACCAGGTCGTAGTAGCCCTGCGGGTGCCGGGCCTCCTCCCGCAGCACCCCGGCGGCGAAGGCGCACAACTGCGTGGGCAGGTCGTGCTTGTCGAGTCCCTCGTAGGGACCGGCGGCGACGTTGCGTACCAGCACGCCCGGTGCCGCCTCCTGCACCACGGGGTCCGCCGACGAGGTCGCCCGGGTGAAGATCTCCACCTCCACCCCGCGCCGCGCGAGCTGCACGGCGGTCTGCAGAACGTAGACGTTCATTCCGCCGGCGTCCCCGGTGCCGGGTTGGGCGAGAGGCGAGGTGTGGACCGACAGGACGGCCACGCGGCGGGGACGGCTGTTCGACTTCGACGTCACTTCTCCATACTGCCCTGCCGGGCATCCCCGTCCGGTTCCGCCCTCCCCTGCGCTCCGTCCCGCTGCGCCCCGACCGGGCTCGTCTGCGCGACGTCGCACCCGGCCGGTCAGGACCGCTCGCCCGTCTCGGAACCCGTGACTGCGCGGCGCACCGCGGCGTGGAACGGGCTCCACAGGAACCAGACGCCGAACCCGCGCACCAGCGCGGCCGGCCCGTGCAGTCGCACGCTGCCGTCGTCGAGCGCCTCGATCAGCGTCCGCGTGCCGGCGAACACGCGCATCAGGGCCACCGGTTCCGCGGTCACGTACACGTCGACGTCGAAGCCCGGATGCTTCCGGCACACCGACGGCTCGCCGCGGTCCAGGACGATCCACAACCGGATCGGGGCGGGACCGGTGTAGTCGAACTCGATCACCACCCGTTGCGGCGGCACCCGGTCCCGGGCCACCCGCCGGTGCATCCACCAGGTCAGTGTCACGGGGTCGACCTCGGCGGGCAGGGGCTCGGAGAACAACCACTTCACCGCCCACTCCCCGATCGCGACGAGGATCGGGGCGAGTTCGCGGCCGGCCGGGGTGAGGTGGTACTCGCAGCCCCGCGCCTGCGGGACCCGCTCCAGCACGCCCTTGCGCTCGAGGTGCCGCAGCCGGGTGGCGAGGAGGGTGCGCGAGATGCCGGGCAGACCGCGTTCGATCTCGTTGAAGCGGGTACTTCCGTAGACCATTTCGCGCAGGATCAGCGGGGTCCACCGGTCGGCGAGCACCTCGCTGCCGATCGAGACCGGACAGTACTGCCCGTACTCGCGCACACCTCCAGAGTAGGTCCAGAACGTGCACTGGGCGGTATCGATCCGTGCTCCTACCGTCGAGACATGACCACCGTAGACATCACCCAGTACCCCCGATCCCGGCCCCGCGAGGAACTCGTCGCCGGCGCCGACGAACTCGGTCGGCGGATCGCCCCCTACGCCCGCGCCCACGACCGCGACGGCACGTTCGTCGCCGAGGCCTACGAGATCCTGCGCTCGGAGGGCCGTCTCGCCCTCGCCGTCCCCCGCGAACTCGGCGGCGGCGGCGCGACCGTGCGCGATGTCGCCACCGTGCAGCGCACCCTGGCACACCACTGCGCGGCGACCGCGCTCGCCTCGGCCATGCACCACCACGTCGTGCTCGCCGCCGCGTGGCGGTACCGGCACGGCGCGCCCGGCGCGGACCGGATGCTGCGCCGCGTCGCCGAGGAGGCGCTCGTGCTCGTCTCCACCGGCGGCGCCGACCAGACCCACCCCCGCGGGTCCGCCCGGAAGGTGCCCGGCGGCTACCGCGTCGACGGCCGCAAGGTGTTTTGCAGCCAAGCCCCCGTCGGCGACGTGCTCGCCACCATGTTCCCGTTCGACGACCCCGACGAGGGCCGCATCGTGCTCAACATGATGATCCCGATGAACACCGACGGGGTACGAGTCCACGACAACTGGGACTCACTGGGCATGCGCGGCACCGGCAGCCACGACGTCGAGCTGACCGACGTGTTCGTCCCGGACGCGGCCGTGGTCGCCCGCCGCCCCTACGGGGTGATCGACCCGCCGTTCCAGCTGGTGCTCAGCGTCGCCATGCCCGTGGTCGCGGCCGTCTATCTCGGCGTCGCCGAGACCGCGCACGCGCACGCGACCGCACTCGTCGCCGGAACCGCGCGGGCGAACGACCCGACCGTGCGCCGCCAGCTCGGGGTGGCGGCCACCCGCCTGCAGGTCGCGTCGTGGGCCCTCGACGGTGCCCTCGACACCGTCGGCGACGACCCGGCGCCGTCGATGAGCACGGTCGCCGCGGTGATGACCGCCAAGGCCGAGATCGCGCGGACCGCGATCGAGGTGTGCGACCTGGCGCTCGACGTCGCCGGGGGCCGCGGCTTCTACCGGTCGAGCCCGCTCGAACAGTGCTATCGCGACGTGCGCGGGGTCAAGTTCCACCCGCTCACACCGGAGGAGACGCTCCTGCTCGCCGGGACGCAGGCGATCGGGTCGGTGGACGCTACAGCGATCCCGCGAAGCGCGTGACCTCCGCGGCGAACCGCTGCGGGTCCTCGACGAACGGACCGTGGTCGGTGCCCTCCCAGTACGACGTCGTCGCGTTCGGCAGCAGTGCCGCCGCATGCTCGGCGGCCGAGACGTCGACGACCGAGTCGGCGGTGCCGTGCAGGACGAGCACCGGGATGTCGAGACTGCGCAGCAGCTCGTCGTTGCTCACCGTCCGGGCGAACATCGCCGCCCGCACGCGGGGCGGGGTGCACAGGCTGGTGCCGAACAGCGCCTGCGCCGCGACGCCCGTGTCCGCCCCGGTCCCGGTGAGGGCGGTGCCGAAGGCACCGAGTGCGCGGATCGCCGTCGCCGCATCCTCGGACATCGCGTCGGGGACGGCGGCGCGCATGGCCGACCCGACCTTGCCGCCCTTCTCACCGCGCCCGATGCTGGTGATCGCGCCGACCAGCACGATCCCGGCGACGCGGTCGGTGCCGTGCGTCGCGAGGTAGTCGCAGATCACCAGGCCGCCGTAGGACCAGCCGAGCAGCACCGCGTCGTGGGCGTCCTCGGCGCCGAGCACGGCCTGCACGTCCCCGGCCCACAGTTTCGACTCGTCGTATCCGGTCTCCGGGGCGCCCGAGTACCCGTGTCCGCGGAGGTCGACGGCGATCACCCGGTGGGTGCGGGCCAGCTCGTCGAGCACGGACTCGCCCCAGCACCGCGACGACTGGGCCCATCCGTGCAGCAGGACCAGCCGGCGGT
This sequence comes from Rhodococcus sp. P14, assembly GCF_000256505.1. NCBI lineage: Bacteria > Bacillati > Actinomycetota > Actinomycetes > Mycobacteriales > Nocardiaceae > Rhodococcus > Rhodococcus sp. P14. The sequence continues at coordinate 7,301 of NZ_AJFC01000015.1, forward strand.
GGGCGGGATCGCCGGTGACGCGGTAGACGATGGGGGTGCCGTCGGAACTCTCGACCTCACGGATTGTCATGCGGGTCACCCTAGCCGGGCGAGCCGGGCCACTCCCACGGCACACGCGCACCCGACGAGCGCGGCCACGACGGCGACCGCGATGCCCGCACTCGGCCCGGACCGGTCGATGACCTGACCGACCACGGCGGAGCCGACCGCGACCCCGACCCCGAGTCCCGTGACCGTCCAGGTGATGCCCTCCGTGAGCCGGCCCGGCGGCACGATCCGCTCGGTCAGGGAGGTCGCGACGATCATGGTGGGGGCGACGGCCACCCCGGCCGCGAGGTAGAGCACGGCGAGGGCCGGCACGGTGCCGGCGAGCAGCAGCGGCCACAGCAGCACCGCGACGGCCGTCGTCGCCCCGAGTAGCTGCCGCGTCAGCGGCGCCCGCAGCCGCACCGCACCGAAGACGAGGCCGCCGAGCGCGGATCCCGTCGCGAACATCGCCAGCACCACGGTCGCGGCGCCGGGCACGCCCTGCTCGGCGGTGAACGCGACCCCGACCACGTCGACGACACCGAAGATCGTGCCCATCGCCGTCATCGCGACCACCAGCACGAGCAGCACCGGGATCCGCAGCACGCTCACCCCGGGCGCACCCCGGGCGACCGGGCGCGCGGGAGGTTCGGTGCCGCGCTGCACGGCGAGGGCGACGGTGCCGATCACCAGCAGCACCGCCCCGAGCAACGCGCCCGCCTCGGGGAACGCGGCGACGCTCAGCCCCACCGACAGCACCGGCCCGACGATGAAGCACAGTTCGTCGATCACCGCCTCGAGCGCGAACGCGGTCCGCAACCGATCGGTGCCGCGGAGCAGCTCGGTCCACCGGGCCCGGACCATGGCACCGATCGTGGGCATCAGTCCCGCCGGGATCGCGCACGCGAACAGCAGCGCCTCGGGGGCCTCCCACCGCACCCCCGCCAGCATCGCGGCGGTCGCGGCCGCGCTGATCCCGGCGGCGACCGGCAGGACGCGGAACTGTCCGTGCCGGTCGGCGGCCCGCGAGACCAGCGGGGTGAGCGCGGCGTAGGACAGCGCGAACACCGCGGCCAGGGCGCCGCCGAGGCCGTAGTCGCCGCGCAGCTGCGAGAACATCGTCACGATGCCGATGCCGACCATCGCGATCGGCAGCCGCGCGACGAACCCCGCCAGGCAGAACGCGGCGGCGCCCGGCGCGGTGAACAGTGCACGGTAGGAGCGCATTCGTGCCAGCATGCAGTACGTGAGCGTGCTGGTGTGTTTCCATGCCCATCCCGACGACGAGGTGTTCACCACCGGCGGGGTGATGCGCCTGGCCGCGGACGCGGGGCATCGGGTGGTGCTGGTCGTGGCCACGGACGGTGCCGCGGGCGAGGTTCCCGACGGCCTGCTCGGTCCCGGCGAGTCCCTGGCCCAGCGCCGCCGCGCCGAACTCGAGGCGTCGGCCGAGACGCTCGGGGTCGCCCGCCTGGTGCCGCTCGGCTACGCCGATTCGGGCATGGCGGGGACGCCGCGGAACTCGGACCCGGCGGCGTTCTGCAACGTCGATGTGGAGGCGGCCGCGGCCCGGTTCGCGGCCGTGCTCGAGGAGGAGAGCGCCGACGTCGTCACCATCTACGACCCCAACGGCGGGTACGGGCACCCCGACCACGTGCAGGTGCACCGCGTCGGTGCCCGGGCCCAGGAGCTGACGGCACATCCGTCGGTGTACGAGGCGGCCATGAACCGGGACCACATCCGTCGCCTGCTCGCCGCCGCCCCGGAGGTGAGCCCGGACGCGGCACCACCGGACCTGGACACGTTCGGCCTGCCGGAGGCCGAGATCACCACCACGATCGACGTGTCCGCGACGATCCCCGCGAAACGGGCGGCGATGCTCGCGCACGCCTCGCAGGTCGGTGACTTCGGGCCGATGCTGGCGATGACGCCGGAACAGCTCGCGAGCGCGTTCGGGCTCGAGTGGTTCCGCCGGCGCGGCGCGGAACCGGCGCTGCGCGAGCACGCCCTGCCCCTGTGACCGATCCGACCGAAGGAGCACGAATGGGCCACCACATCGAGCTGAGCCGTTCCGTCGACGCCCCACCCGACCGGGTGTGGCGGGTGCTCACCTCCGTCGACTCGGCCCCGCAGGTCCTGAGCGGGGTGGACAGTGTCGAACGGCTCGCGGGCGTCGGCTACGAGGTCGGCACCCGCTGGCGCGAGACACGCACGATGTTCGGCAGGGCGGCAACCGAGGAGATGACGGTGACGGCCGTGGAGCCGGGGCGGCACACGGTCGTCGAGGCCGAATCCGGCGGGGTGCGCTACCGCACCGAATTCGACGTGGCCCCGGATCGGGCCGGCACGATGCTGACCGTGCGGTTCTCCGCGGACGACGGACGTCCCGGCCGGATCCGGCGGGTACTGACGGCGCTCCTCGCTCCGCTGGGCCTGCGGGCGACGCGCACGGCGCTGCAGCGGGACCTCGACGACATCGCGGCCGCGGCCCGGGCCGGGATCTGAGCGCCGTGTCGCTGTACTCGCGCTACCGCGCCACCGGCGCCGACCTGCCCTTCGGCGACCCCCTGACGGCCCACGACGTCGCGATGGAGGGGTACTTCTGGCGATTCACCCAACCCGGAACCGAACGGGTGGTGATCGCGCTGTGCGGCGTCAACCGCGCCGGCGACGGGTCGTGGGCGACGCTCGGCCTGGCGGCGCACCCGGGCGGGTTCCTGCGGACGACGGCGCATCCGGACGGATTCGCCGACCCCCTGCGGCTCGGCGCCTCGGCGGGCACGGCGTTCCGCGGGGAACCCGACCGGCTGCGCGTGGACCTCGGCGACGACGCACGCCTCGACGTGCGAGTAACGGCGCCCCGGCCGTGGCCGCGTCGCCGATTCGGCGGCTCCAGCGTCTTCCACGCGGTTCCCGCCCTCAACCAGTACTGGCACCCGTGGCTGCTCGACGGGCGGGCCGAGGGCGAGGCCGTGCTCGGCGGCGAGACGTGGAACCTCGACGGCGCGCAGGTGTACGCGGAGAAGAACTGGGGCAGGGGCGGTTTCCCGGAGTCGTGGTGGTGGGGCCAGGCACACGGCTTCGCGGACTCCGCCGCGTGCGTCGCCTTCGCCGGTGGGCAGGTCCACGCCGGTCCCCTGCGGACCGAGGTGACGGCCGTGGTGGTCGCCCTGCCGGACGGGCCCGTGATCCGGCTCGGCAACCCGGTGGTCTCGCCGGTGCGGGCCCACGTCACCGACGAGCGGTGGTCGCTGTTCGGGCGCGGGCCGCGGTGGACCGTCGAGATCGAGGGGACCGCCCCGCTGGGCGACGCGCACGTGCTGCCGGTCCCGCTGCCGCTCGAACGCCGCAACGTGCCCGGCTCCCTCGAGCACCTGGCGGGCTCGTTGAGCGTGACGGTCCGAGACCGCGGCACCCCGGTGTGGGCGGACGAGTCCCCCCTCGCGGCACTCGAACACGGCGGTCTGGCGCGCGCACGGGCCGAACTGGACCGTCGCGCTGCGCCGGCGGACGCCACGGACGGCCCGCCCCTGCGCAGCCGATGACCGGCGGCCCCGGATCCGCGCACTTTCCGGCCACACGCGAATGAAATCGTATGCTCGGATGGATATTTCGTGCGCGTATCAGCTCAGCGCCCGGCGCATCGCTCCGAGCGGGTCGGAGTACAGCGAACTCAGGGACACCACGCTCGCGGCGTGCGCCTGTACCCGGTCGCCGAATCCGGTGACGCGGACGTCGGCGCCCGACGTCGACCCGAGCGCGCGCGCGACGTGCGGCGCCGCCGCCGGGTACGCGGTGAACGCCTGGCCGCCGAGGATCACCCGGTCCGGATTGAACAGGTCGCGCAGCATCGCGACGGACCGCCCCAGCACCTGCGCGCGCTCCGCGAGGATCTCGTGCGCCTCGCGAGAGCCGTTGCGGGCCAGCGCGTACAGCGCGGCGACGGACGTGGCACGCGCGTCGAGCAACCCGGCGGCGCGGGCCCGGGCCAGCACCGCCCGGTCGGCGACGGTGGCCTCGAGGCAGCCGCGGGCACCGCAGGCGCACGGCACGGACGATCCGGTGGGCAGGTGCGAGACCGAACCCGGGCCACCGCGCGGCGTGTGCACCCGGCCGTCGAATGCGATTGCGATACCCACGGTTTCACGGGCATAGAAGTACAGGGTGGCGCCCTCGACGTCGGCGGTGTCGCGGTCGGGGGTGAGCAGCAGCTCCGACGCGGCCATCGCCTCGACGTGCGCGGCGACGGAAACCGGCAGGCCCAGACCCCGGCTCACCACCGCGCCGACGGGCGCATCCGCCCAGCCGAGCCGCGGGTGGTCCACGGTTCCGGTGGCCGAGTCGACGCGCCCGCCGAGCGCGACGCCCGCCCACAGCGGCATGCGCCGATGCCAGCGCGCCGCGAAGGCCCTCGCACTGCCGGTGATCGTCCCGAGCGCCGCCTCCTGGCCGCCGCGCGGAGTGGGGATCTCCACCCCGCCGATCACGCGCCCGCGCAGATCGCTCGCGACGATACCGGTGACGGCCGCCCCGACGTGGATCCCGACGGTCAGGTAGCGCTCGTGGTCGGTCTCGAACGGCACCCGGGGCCGGCCCACGGCGCCGGACTCGATCAGCTCCGGCCGCTCCCGCAGCAGTCCCGCGGCGAGCATCGCGGAGACCTGTCGGTTGACGGTGGCGATGCTTGCGCCCGTCGCCGCTGCCGCCTGGTCGCGGCAGATCGGCCCGCGCGCCGCGGCGGTCCGGAACACGGCCGCGGCGGTGCCGTCGGCGATCTTCAGTTCGGGCGGCACGATCTGCACGCGCGCCGTCGGCTGCACGCGGGCGGCGGCGCCGCGGGACCGGGCACCGGTCTTCGGACGGACGACATTGGGGTACAAGACATTCGATGTGGTTGCTGCAGACACTGCGGCTCTTCCTCGGGGACGGGTTCGAGGACCCGGGGCGTGACGGGGAGGCGCCGATCCGCTCGACCGTGGCGATCCGCCGGGTGACGGCGGGCGACGAAGCGGGGCGCGAGGTGCGGTGTCAGCGACAACACAGGTCGCGCGCCAGCGGCAGCCGCGAGCCCAGCGCGGCGGTCACATAGGTGACCCGCGGAGCACGGAGACGGCGAGCTGACATACCCGCAACCTAGCCGCCGAGCGCCGCCGTGTCCACTCCGCCCGGCGACGCGCAGGCAACCATCCCGATCAGGGTGACGAAAACCCTTACGCCGGAACATCACCGGTGATGAGGTCGACGGTACCGATATCCGATCCACGAAAGGTCCTTCATGTCTGTCGATTTCGATACCCGCACCGCACCCGCTCGCGACGTGACCGTGGTCCGCCTGGGCGGGCACGTCGGTGCCCGCATCGACGGAGTCCGGCTCGGCGGCGACCTCGACGGGTGCACCGTCGAAGCGATCCGTCGCGCGCTGGCCGAGCACAAGGTGATCTTCTTCCGGGACCAGCACCACCTCGACGACGCGTCGCAGTACGCGTTCGCCGAGTTGCTCGGCACACCGACCACCGCGCACCCGACGGTGACGTCGCGCGGGGCGCACGTGCTGCCCATCGACTCCGACTACGGCACAGCGAACAGCTGGCACACCGACGTCTCGTTCGTCGACCGCATCCCGAAGGCGTCGATCCTGCGCGCGGTGGAACTGCCCCCCTACGGTGGTTCGACCACGTGGGCCTCCGGCGTGGCGGCCTACGAGGGCCTGCCCGGACCGCTGAAGACACTGGCCGAGAACCTGTGGGCCACCCACACCAACGTGTACGACTACGCCGCCGAGAGCGCCGAGCACCTCCGCGACGGCGCCGACGAGCGGGTCGCCGAGTACCGCGCCGAGTTCCGGTCCGAATACTTCGCGACCGAGCATCCCGTGGTGCGCGTGCACCCCGAGACCGGGGAGCGGTCGCTGCTGCTCGGCCACTTCGTCGAGGGCTTCGTCGGGTTGAGCGGCCGGCAGTCGCAGGCGCTGTTCCGGCTGCTGCAGGACCACCAGACGCGGCTCGAGTACACCACCCGCTGGCACTGGGCCGCCGGCGACGTGGCGATCTGGGACAACCGGGCCACCCAGCACTATGCCGTCGCCGACTACGACGGCCGGCATCGTCGGCTGCACCGCATCACCCTCGCCGGCGACGTCCCGGTGAGCGTCCACGGCGAGACGAGCCGGTCCGTCGCCGGCGACGCGGGCGCCTACTCGATCATCGAGACGCCCCGGCCGCTCGCGTCGTAGCGGGTGCCGCGGTCGCGCGGACCCCCGCGCGACCGCACCCGGGGCACCCTAGGATCGCTCGCATGACGATTTCTCCCGATTCCCCCGTCGCCGTCGTCACCGGTGCCTCCTCCGGCATCGGCGAGGCCACCGCCCGCACCCTCGCAGCCCAGGGCTTCCACGTCGTCGTCGGCGCTCGCCGCGTCGACCGGATCGAGAAGCTCGCGGACGAGATCGGGGGCACGGCCCTCGAGCTGGACGTCACGGACGAGGACTCGGTGACCGCCTTCACGACGGTGCTCCCCCGGGTGGACGTCCTGGTCAACAACGCGGGCGGCGCCAAGGGCATGGCCCCGGTCGCCGAGGCCGACCTCGACGACTGGCGCTGGATGTGGGAGACCAACGTCCTCGGCACACTGCGGATGACGAAGGCCCTGCTGCCCAAGCTCGTCGACTCCGGCGACGGCCTGATCGTCACGATCACCTCGGTGGCGGCGTTCCACGCCTACGACAACGGCGCGGGCTACACCTCCGCCAAGCACGCCCAGGCGGTGCTGCACCGGACGCTGCGCGGTGAGCTGCTCGGCAAGCCGGTGCGTCTGACCGAGATCGCGCCGGGCGCGGTGGAGACCGAGTTCTCCCTCGTGCGGTTCGAGGGCGACGCCGAGCGCGCCGCCAAGGTGTACGAGGGCATCACGCCGCTGGTGGCCGAGGACATCGCGGAGATCGTCGGGTTCGTCGCGTCGCGCCCGTCGCACGTGAATCTGGACCAGATCATCGTGCAGCCGCGCGACCAGGCCAGCCCGTCGAGGTTCCACCGCCACTGAGTCCCGATCCCCTGAACCGCAGTCCACCGAGTCGCGGTGCACCGACGAGACGAGTGGCGTGCGCGTGCCGGAGTACTGCAGTCATTCCTGCCACGCAACGACGTCGCGCGGAACTCCACGGCATGCGGCTCGGGCATGATGATCGTCCGTCCACGGCAGGGGGACGGACGATCTCGGGTCGAAGGTCCACCCGAGCCGTGACATTCCCGTCCGTCAGTGCGGTTCCGTCCGGTCGGAGACCGTGGACGGGGTGTCCGGTAGCCGATTCATTCGGAACGAGTTGAACAGCCCGAGGAGACCGGCCAGGAGCGGAACGAGCAGCGCCACCTGCAGGGCGAGAGGCCGCGCGTCCGTGTTGATGCGGATGATCTCGTCCTGAACGTCCGGGGGCTGATCGGCGAGCAACTCCGTGAGCTGGGTGTTGCTCATGACCTCGGCGTCGTCCTCGAGCACCTGTGCCACCTGTTGCTGCTCGGCTGGGGGAAGGACGGTGCTCGATTCCGCCATCGCGGTGAACGTGATGGACAGCGTTGCCAGCATGATGGCACCGGCGAACGCCAACCCGAACGACAACCCGAACGATCCGGCCGCCGAGTTCACACCTGCTGCCTCGCTGACACGCTCCTGCGAGATCGGAGCCAGCGTGTAGTTGTTGAGTTGCGACACCAACAGCCCCAGACCCGACCCCGCGATCATGAGGGGGACCACCAGGGCCCAACCGAACTCTGCCCGGGGCACGATCGGGATCAGCGCCACGATCCCGATCGTGAGCAGAACGAATCCCCACCGGATGATGCTGCTGGGGCGCCGATCGCCCGCCTTCTTCCCCGCGAGCAGCGCCACTGCGAACATGCTGAGGGAGAGGGGTGCGAGGGACAAACCCGCCTGCATCGCATTGTATTCGAGCACCATCTGCAGGTAGATCGGCAGCGCAATCATGGTGCCACCCAGCGCTATCTGCTGGAGCATCTGCTGGGAGATCCCCAGTCTGAAGATCTTGGACGTGAACAGATCCGGGTCCAGCAGGCTGGGTTCGCCTCGCCGCTTGCGCCGCCCGAGCCAGTACGCCAGTCCGGCCAGGGCCGCCGCACCGCTCACCAGGAGCGCGGCGACTGCCTCGCCGCCCTCCTGCCACACCAGGATTCCCAGCACGATGCCGCCCATGCCCAACACCGAGAGCACGGCACCGACTGTGTCGACGCCCCGAGGTCCTGTGTACGGCACATCTCGGACGAGTCTGATGCCGGACAGCACGATCGCAATGATGACGACCTCGAGCACGAACGCGAGGCGCCAGGAAAGGTAGGTGGTGATGAAACCTCCGAGCAGCGGTCCGACGGCCGCGGCGATCGCGGCCGCCGCCCCGACGAGGGCGTAGACCTTCTTCTGATCGTCTCCTTCGAAGTTGCCGTGTATGAGGGACTGCATCGCGGGCAGGAGGAGTGATGCGCCGATTCCACCCAGAAGTGCCCAGAAGACGATGACCGCCGTCAGGCTCTGCGCGAGTGCCATCGCCGCCGCACCTACGGCGTAGCCGAGCAGACCCAGCACGTAGGCACGTTTGCGTCCGATCAGATCGCCGACCTTGCTACCTATCAGGATGAACGCCGCCGACACCAGCGCCTCGAGCGCGATCGCCGCCTGGACGCCGCTCACGGTCGTCTCGAGATCCCGGACCACCGACGAGATCGAGACGTTCATCAGTGACGTGTCGACGACCAGCACGAACATCGCCATCGCCAGCAGGATGGCCAGCAGTCGTTGCGGGCGCGCTGCCCCCGCGGAACCGGCGGCGGTCGATTCTTCGGTCACGGCAGACCCACCCTCCTCGCATCCGTGGACGTGGTCGAACGCCCGGTCGCCCGCGTCGGGCTTGCGGGGGCGGGTGCGTGTCCACCAGGGCCGGGTCCACCCAGCCGCTCCCGGTCGTCGTCACCACGACCGAATCGCCGCGCTGGAAACCCCGACCCGGGTCAGGCCCTCGACTGCCACGGCCGCCCGGCTCTCGGAGTCCTCGGCCGAGGTGAGCCCGGCATAGCTCCGAATCGGCTCCAGGGCCGGGCGGTCGGCGAACGCGCGCCACACGAAGGCTGCGAGCACGCCCGGCCCGTATCCGATCGCGGCAGTGATCCCGCAGATCATGCCCTGCAGGAGCCCGCCGCGCGGGAGCGAGCGACGGCGTGAACGACAGACACGCGAAAACGAGTGCACCCCAGCACCCCGGAAAGGTGACGTACAGCAGCTTCCGGCGTTCCCCGGCCTCGGGCGGCCCACCAGCGTCGGTGCCGGCGGCATTCCGGACCGCCGCGGCACCCTGCCCGGTCTCGAGCCGAACTCCATGGTCGTCCGGTGCCTCTGGGGTGCTCGGCAGCGAACCGCCGCGCGAACCCGGGACCTTCGGTTCCATGGTTACCTCCGCCTACATGATCACCCTCACGCCGTCCCGTCGCCGGCGTTTCGGATGCGATCGGTCGCGATCCCACAAGCACGACCGGGTCCCTGATTGCCCGCGTCGGGAGCTTCTGCACCTCGGCACCGAAGAGCTTTTCCAGCACGTGAGAATTCAGCGGATACTCGGTGGCCACCGACGACGCGCGGTCCCCCCGACAGCGCCGCAGCCTGCACCCGTTGCCGCTCGGTGCCGCCCCGATTCCGGCGGGTTTCTACAGCGCGGACATCGACTGCCAGGTGGGCCAGTCGATCGCCCAGTCGTACAGGTCGCCGTCCGCGGCGGACAGCTCGATCGACGTTCCGGACACCTCGACCGGGTCGCCGTACATCGCCGTCGCGAAGTACTCCTGGGCGTCCCCGAGCGAGAGGTTGATGCAGCCGTTGGTGACGTTGGTCGCGCCCTGCTGGCCGAGGGTCGCGGGGTTGGCGTGGATGAACTCGCCGTTGTTGGAGATCCGCACCGCCCAGCGTTCCCGCACGTTCTCGTAGTACGGCGGGTTGGACATCAGGAAGTCCTCGTGCTTCTCGGTGACCACGTGGACGCCGCTGCGGGTGACGTTGCGGGCTTGGTTGCCCTGCCCGTAGCTCACCGGGATGTCCATGATCGTCACCCCGTCGCGCACGACCTGCATGCGGTGCGACGTGGCGTCGGCCACGACGACCTGGCTCCGGCCGACGGTGAAGTCGAGGGTGAGGTCCTCCGCCCCGTAGGCGCCGTCGCCGTAGTCGAGGCCGTAGAGCCGCGCGTCGAGGTGTACCGCGGTGCCCGGCGTCCAGTACTGCTGCGGGCGCCAGTGCGCGCGGGCACCGCCGTTGTCGTCGGGCAGCCACGCCCAGCTGCCGACGGTCGGCGGGTCGGTGCCGACCACCATGGCCTTCTCGACGGCGGCCTTGTCGGTGATCGGGCCGTCGAACTGGACGATGATCGGGGCGGCGATTCCGACCGGCTGTGCGTCGGCGATGTTCAGGTTCGCGGAGACGACCCGGTCGGGGTCGACGGTGTCGAAGCTGCCCTCGACGGCCACGGTCTCGTCGTCGGAGCCGACGGCCGTGCCGGACCAGCGGTAGGTCGCGCCGTAGCCGAGCGGTTCGGCGACGGTGTAGCTGCGGCGGTCGGCGGCGAGGGCGCCACGCACGACGGCGCTCGTTCCGACGTTCGTGAGGGCGACGTCGGTGAGCTCGCCGTCGGTGACCGAAACACGGACCGGGGCGGTGGGGTTCACGTCGGTGGCGCCGTCGGCGGGGTCGGTGACGATCGACACGACGGGCCCGGTGCCGGCGGGTACCGCGCTCCCGCCGGGACCCGACGAGCACGCCGCAAGCACCGCGACGAGTGCGAGCAGCCCGAACCACAACAACCGACGACTTCGTTCACCCAGGTGGAGCACTCCGACGAGGGTACGCCCGCCGCGCTGTCGCGTCGCAGCGCGGCGGCAGGTCTGGCAGACCGGCTCTCAGATGAAGCAGCCCACGGTCACCGGCTCCGGCTCGAGCCGCACCCCGAACGCGTCCTGCACGCCGTCGCGCACCTCCCGGGCGAGGGCCACCAGATCGGCGGTGGTCGCGGCTCCCCGGTTGGTGAGTGCGAGGGTGTGCTTGGTGGACAGCCGCACCGGTGCGTCGGCCCCGGGGAAGCCCTTGCCGAACCCGGCTCGCTCGATCAGCCATCCCGCGGAGAGCTTGGTGCCGCCGTCCGCGGGGAATCGCGGGATCCGCACGTCGGGCCCGACGCGTTCCTCGACGACCGCGAGCACCCGGGACAGCTCGTCGTCGGAGAGCACCGGGTTGGTGAAGAACGATCCGGCGCTCCAGGTGTCGAGGTCGCCCGGATCGAGCACCATGCCCTTGCCGCGGCGCAGCGTCAGCACCTGCTCACGCACCTCCGCCGCCGGGCGCCGCTCCCCTTCCTCGGCGTGCAGCGCCGACGCCAGTTCCCGGTAGCCGAGCGGTGCGCTCGCCCCGTCCGGCCGCACGGCGAGGTCCACCTCGAGCACCAGCGCGTCGTCGGAATGTTTGAGGACGCTGGTGCGGTAGCCGAGCCCGAGTTCCCCGGGGCCGACCCACCGGACGTCGCCGCTGGTGCGGTCGAGCAGCCGTACGGCGCGCAGGACCGATCCGACCTCCACCCCGTAGGCGCCGACATTCTGCACCGGGGTCGCGCCGGTGGAGCCGGGGATCCCCGACAGGCACTCGAGTCCCCCGAGACCGGACTTCACGGTGAGGGCGACGACGTCGTCCCACACCGCGCCCGCCTCGGCGCGGACGGTGTCCTCCCCCGGTTCGATCCCGGTGGTCGCGATGCGCACCACCACGCCGTCGAATCCGGCGTCGCCGATCACGAGATTGGAGCCACCCGCCAGGACCAGGGTGGGGACGCGGGCCGCGTCGAGCAGGCGGACGACGTCGACGAGGGTGTCGGTGGTGGTGCACTCGGCGAGCCACCGCGCCGGACCGCCCAGCCGCAGCGTGGTCAGCGTCGACAGCGGCACGTGCTCGGACACAGCGGCGCCCGCCTCGACGAGTTGGGCCCCAATACGCGGATCAGACACCCGCAAACGGTAGCGTGCCGACCATGGGCAGCCGCATCGACCATTACTCGCACTACGCGTTCCCCGTCGCCACGGTGCACGCGGCGCTCGTCGACGAGAACTACTGGCGGACCCGGCTGGCGGAGATCGGCGGCCCGGGCGCGACCCTCGAGGACGTGCGCATCGGCGACGGGACGATCGACCTGCACATGACGCAGTCCATCCCGGCCGAGCACCTGCCGAGCTTCGTCACCAACTTCCATCCCGGCGACCTGGTCATCCATCGGCACGAGTCGTGGCAGCCGCTGAGCGGGGACCGCGCGACGGGCAGCTTCTCCGCGCACGTGGACGGGCTGCCCGGCAAGGTGGACGGCACGTCCACGATGGCCCCGGACGGCTCGGGCACCATCGTGGAGATCGACGGCACCGCCGAGGTGCGGATCCCCTTCCTCGGCGGCAAGATCGAGGGCATCATCGTCGAGCAGATCGTCGAACTGTTCGACGTCGAGCGCACGTTCACAGCGCAGTGGCTGTCCGAACCGCACTGACGGCTGTCCGAACCACACTGACCGCTGTCCGAACCACACCGACGGCTGTCCGAACCACACTGACGTGCCGTTGCGGAGCCGTGACGATTTCCGTGGTTCGGTAACGAACCGGTAACCTCGGCTGTCATGGCACGGCGAATCGACTACTCCGCCCGCTATCCGTACAGCCCGGAGCAGGTGTACGAGGCGCTCTCGGACCGCACGCACTGGGAGGCGCGCATCGTGGAGATGCGCAAGTACTCCGAGAACCATCTCGCCGAGTTCGAGGTGTCGGACGACGGTATCGACCTGGTCCTGCACCACGTCCTGCCCCGCACGGAACTGCCCGAGATCGCCCGGACGGTGATGAAGAAGGACATGGTCATCACCCGCAAGGAGACCTACACCCCCCTCGGCGACACGATCACCGGCAGCTACCAGGCCTCGGTCCCCGCCGGGCCCGGCAGCCTCACCGGCACGATGGAACTGTTCGCCTCGGACGGGGGCAGCACCCTGCGCACCACGTCGGAGGCCAAGGTCTTCCTGCCGTTCATCGGCGGCAAACTCGAGCAGCTCATGCTCGTCAACCTCGTCGACCTGTTCCGCACCGAGGCGGAGATCACCGCCGACTGGCTCGCGCGCCGGTTCGGGTAGTTCCCCCCGTGCGCGTACCGCGCCCGGAAGGTGTCGTCACCCGCGGCACCACGGGCATCAATCGCCTGCGCCGCAGCGACCGGTGGCTGATGCACCATCCCGACGTCGCCCGCGTCCTGCACTCGCGGGACGATGCGCTCGTCGTCGACCTCGGTTACGGCGCGATGCCGGTGACCACCCTCGAACTGGCCGCGCGGCTGCGCACGGTGCGCCGCCGGCTGCGGGTGGTGGGTCTCGAGATCGATCCCGGGCGGGTGGTGCCGGGCCGCGACGGCGTGGAGTTCGCCCGCGGGGGCTTCGAGCTGGCCGGGCTCCGGCCGGTGCTGATCCGCGCATTCAACGTGTTGCGTCAGTACCCGGAGGAGGCGGTGGCGCCGGCGTGGGCTCGGCTGCGGGCCGGGCTCGCACCGGGCGGGCTGCTGCTCGACGGCACGTGCGACGAACTGGGCCGGCGGTGCGCATGGGTGCTGCTCGACGAGCACGGCCCGCGCACGCTCACCCTCGCGTGGAGCCCCTTCCATTCAGCTGCACCGTCGGACCTGGCCGAGCGGTTGCCGAAGGCGCTGATCCACCGCAATGTGCCGGGGGAACGGATCCACGAGCTGCTGCAGGTGGCGGATCGGGCCTGGGCGGCGGCGGCCCCGCACGCGGCGTTCGGGCCGCGCGTGCGCTGGCGCGCGACCCTGGACCTGCTGCGCGCCCAGGGGGTGCCGGCGGCGCCGCAACGCCGTCGCCTGCGGGACTGTGTGCTGACCGTGCCGTGGGACTTCGTCGCCCCCGCGCAGACTCAGCCGGCCGCGAGCAGCGCGAGCTCGATGCGGTCGGCGACGGCCGCGGGCTGATCGACGACCGCGGCGTGCAGCTGCGCCGAGGTGACCCGTCCGATGGCGATGGCGTCGCCGACGAGCTCGTCGAGCACCTCCTGGGAGACTCCGCCCGCCGCCAGGTCGACGGCGGTCCGCGCGGGGGTCGTGATGCGGAAGCACCCCACCTGCTCGCAGTCCTGCTCGCGCAGCTGCCGGTGGTGCAGGGCGAGCCGGTTGCTCGGCACCGTCCGCTGGTCGGCCGTCGACAGGTGCAGGAAGCGGGGTTGCAGGTGGCCCATGCCGTGCAGGTCCGCCGCGCTCTGGTGGGAGACCACCGCGGCGCCCTCGTACCAGGCGCACCACTGCGCGAATTCGTCGAACTTCGTGTGCGGGCTGTCACCGAGCCGGAACAGATCCGTCTGGATCCGGACCCAGTGCCCGGCCGCGATCCGGCCGACGAAGTCGATCGTGGCGATGCCGTGGGCCACGGCCTGCCGCGTGGTGAAGAAGCCCGCCTGGGCGAGCGCGGTGTGTCGCAGGGCCTCGTCCGGATCCACCCGGCCGGAGGCGTCGTGTTCAGGTTCCGTCCAGCCCGTCATGCCGCCACAGTACCGAACAACTGTGGTACACCTCACACTTTCCGGTCCCGGCGGCGCATCTTCACAGACCTTCCTCAGAGTTCTTCGGGAGAATCCGGAACCATGACGAACCGGAAGCGTGTCCCCTTCGCCACCATCGGCATCGTCCTCGCCGTCGCGCTGGTCGCGGTGCTCGTCGGCGCCGAGGTGTACGTCCGCAACCGTGCCACCAACTGCCTCGCGCAGTCGTTCGAGAGCGAACTCGGCACGAACGTCGACGTGGATCTCGGGTGGAAACCGGTGCTGCTCTCGCTCGTGGACAAGCAGGTCTCGTCCGTCACGCTCGACAGCGACGACACGGCGTTCGGCCCCGCTCAGGAGATGCAGGTGCACGCCGTGGTCCGCGACGTGGACCTGCGGGAGAGCGCCGCCGGGGCCGGCACCATCGGCAGCTCGAGCGCGGAGGTCGTGTGGCCGTCGTCGGGCATTCTCGCGACGGTGCAGACGCTGCCCCTCGGCTCGCTGATCACCGACGTCACCCCGGACGCGGCCGCCGGCACCCTCCGCTTCACCGTGGGCGGCGCCGGGCTGGCGGAACTGACCGTGCGCCCGGAGGCCCGGAACGGGACGATCGCGATCGAGACGGTGGACGCGTCGCTGTTCGGCATCGGGTTGCCGACAGCGCTGGTCGACGGCATTGTGCAGATCCTCACCGAGAGCCTGCAGCAGTACCCGCTGGACATGCAGGCGACGTCCGTGTCGGTCACCGACTCCGGCATCGCGGTGACGCTCGAGGGCGGCGCCTACACGATGCCCGAGCCGCCGGCCGGCCAGCAGTCGCAGAACCAGCTCGACTGCTGAGGCCGCGGCCCGCTCACTCGGGCAGGCCGTCGAGCACCGCGCGGGTGCCGGACAGGCCGAGCCGGGTGGCACCGGCCTCGATCATGGCCAGCGCCGCCTCGGCCGTGCGGATGCCGCCGCTGGCCTTGACGCCGAGCCGGCCGCCCACGGTCTCGGCCATCAGCCGCACCGCGTGCACGGACGCGCCCCCGGCGGGATGGAACCCGGTGGACGTCTTGACGAAGTTCGCGCCCGCCCGCTCGGCGCACCGGCACGCCTCGACGATCGCCTCGTCCGACAGGGCCGCCGACTCGAGGATCACCTTCAGCACGGGCTCGAACCCGATCGCCTCCCGGACGGTGAGGATGTCGGCGAGCACCGCGTTGTAGTCCCCCGCGACGGCCGCGCCGATGTCGATCACCATGTCGATCTCGGCGGCGCCCTGATCCACGGCGAGCCGGGCCTCGGCGCCCTTGATCAGCGAATGGTGCTTGCCCGACGGGAAGCCCGCCACGGTGGCGACGACGAGTCCGTCCGCCCGCAGCGGCAGCATCGACGGCGACACGCAGACCGACCAGACCCCGAGTTCGCGGGCCTCGTCGACGAGCGCGCGCACGTCGGCGCCCGACGCCTCGGGTTTGAGCAGGGTGTGGTCGACCATCGCGGCGACCCGGGCACGGGTGAGGGTGGTCTCCGGCATGCCCGTCAGCTTTCCACAGCGATATTCCGTTGCCCGGCCCGGCGCCGGTGTCCACACTGCTCTGGTGTTCATCCGACGAGAACGTCCCGCCGATGTCCCTGCGATCGGCGACGTGCACCGCGCCGCATTCGCGCCGCTCGCTCCCGCCGGCGTGGAGCCGGTCGAGCCCGGCCTCGTCGAGGCGCTGCGTGCCGGCCCGGCGTGGTTGCCCCGGCTCTCGCTCGTCGCAACCGGAGCCGAGGACTCGGGCACAACCGGAGCCGAGGGCTCGGTCGTCGGGCACGTGTGCGTCACCCGCGGCACGGTCGACGGCGAGCCGGCGCTGGCGCTCGGGCCGATCGGGGTGCTGCCGGCGTGGCAGCGCGCCGGCGTCGGGGGCGCCCTGATGCACGCGGTGCTCGGCGCGGCGGATGCCCTCGACGAACCGCTCGTCGTGCTGCTCGGGCACCTGGACTACTACCCGCGTTTCGGGTTCGTCCCGGCCGCCGAGCTCGGTGTCGATCCCGACGTGCCCGAATGGGCGTCGCACCTGCAGGCCCGCGCCCTCACCGCGCACCGGCCGCAGCTGCGCGGCGTCTTCCGCTACGCCCCTCCGTTCTACGAGATCGGCTAGCGCGGGGGATCGTCGGGGCGGCAATCGCGGTGTCGCGATGCGCTCGATCCGGTGTTCCCCGGGGTGGGAGGACTCACGTGTCCTCCGGTGTTGCGGACGGCCGTGGTGCTGTGTGCAGCCGATCGAGGAAGTGGCCGAGGGCGGGGCTGATGCTGCGGTCGTGCCGGTCCGCACCGACCCGCCGAACGAGTTCTCGCACAGCGGGTCCGGTATCGAGGACCGGCTGGACCAACCCCGACCGTGCACACTGCTCGAGGACGGGCAGCAACACTCGTTCCGCTTCCGCGAGTGAGCCGACCGTGACAAGGCACTCGGTCAGCAGCAAGCGGGCATAGAGGGACGCTCGGGGCCGGTCGGTGGCGCTGATCGACTCGGTGAGGATTCGGGCGCGCCGGCACGCGTGTGTCCGGTCACTGTCGGAGCCGGCGGCGAGCAGCAGCCGGATTGCCGCCTCTTCCGTGGTCTCGGCCGTGACCTGGGCGATCCCGTCAGGAACGTCGCTCGGAAGCCCGGCAGGGAAGGCGACCGGGGAGACCTGCGGTATCCCGATGCCCGTCCGGATGCGCTCGTTGGTGATATGCACCGCCAGACGGGGCAGTTGCAGTGACAGTGCCAGCCGCTCCCCTTCGGCCAGTCGCTCGGCGGCCTGTTCGTGCTGCCCCAGGCGATGCTTCAGGCGAGCGCCGATGACGTACGTGGCGAGCATGAACTCGACGGTTCCGCCTTCGGCGCCGAGGCTGTAGCTCTCGTCGAGCAGGCCTTCGGCCTCGGCGAGGTTTCCCTGTTCGTACAGCATTTCCCCGAGGAGGGCACCGGTGAGGCGGGAGCTGTAGGAATTGTCTTCGTCGGAAGCGGTGGCCAGGTGCATGGCGTGGCGCAGGCTCGTCTCGGCGCCGTCGAGATCGAGTTGTTCCCGTGCGGCCACCGCATCGAGGCAATAGCCGTAGATGACACTGAACGGCCCGGAGGCGCGGCGGTGATACGGGCGTGCCCATTGCTGCCAGCGCCGGGCCTCGTCGAAGTCGAACCGCTGGATCTCGCGGAACGAGGCCACATCGGCAACACCGCACAGAATCCACGGACGGAGTCTGTCGGCGCGGGCGATGCATGCCTCGAGTGCCTCGCCGAGGTGGTCGAGACGGTCGTCGAAGACGGTGATGGTGGCCCGGATGAGAGAGGCCTCGGCCCGGGCGTCAGCCTCTTCGTCGCCGGGCACGGTCGGCAGCACTGTCTCGAGGCGGCTGAGGGCGTCGTTGGCCGCAGTGCGGTGGTGTAGCAGTGCGTGCGCCCAGGCCACCGCCAGCTGCAGGCGTGGCCGCATCGCGCCGGCGGTCGTCGGTAGCTTGGTCTCCAACCCGAGCAGAGTGTTCATCCGGGATTGTTCGAGCAGTGGGATCGCTTCCCGCTCGACCACGTCGATCGCCGCGTCGTCGTCGCCGGCAGCGCGGAAATGATCGACCGCCGCACTCGACAGGCGTTGATCGGCGAACCACCGGGCCGCGGTCCGGTGCAGCTCGTGCAGCCGTTCCGGGTCGCCTCGTTCGAGCCGGCGGCGTAGATAGTCGGTGAACAGGTGGTGGTAACGGAACCACTGTCCTTCCTCGTCGAGCCGGGTGAGGAACAGGTCCCGGTCTTCGACGTCCTCGAGCACGGCCTGGGCGTCCCGGCGGCCGGTCAGGGCGGTGGCCAGGGCTGCGCACGTGCGTTCGCTGACCGCGGTGGCCAACAGGAAGTCGAGCAGGTCCGGTTCGAGGCTGTCGAGGACGTTTTCGGCGAGGTACTCGCCGAGGGCGCGATGCCGGCCCGACAGCTGGCGGATGACCGTCCGGGGGTCATGGTGTTCGCGTAGTGCCAGCGAGCCCAGCTGCAGGGCCGCCGCCCACCCATCGGTTGTTTCCTCGAGCTCGGCAATGTCTTTGTCCTCCATGGTCAATCCGGTAGTACCGGTGAGCAGCTCGCGGGACTCGTCGACATCGAAGCGCAATGCGGCGGCGTCGATCTCGATCAACTCGTTGTGCACGCGCAGGCCGCTCAGCGGCAGACCCTGCCGGGCCCGGCTGGTGACGACCAGCTGCAAGTGGTGGCACCCTTGCTCGAGCAGGAACCGGGCGATGGCCCGGCTGGCGGGGTTGGTCACCCGGTGCCAGTCGTCGAGTACCACCGCGATGTGCTGCCCGCCCGTGTGTGTCCGGTTGATGAGGGTGGTCAGCACGAACCGCTCGGCACCCTCCCCGTGTCCCTCCAGGACACGGGTCAGCTCTCTGCCCAGCCGGGGCAGGGTCACCGTGACCGCATCGACGAGATGCGCGAGAAACCAGGCGGGGGTGTTGTCGTCCTCGTCGATCGACAACCACGCGGTCTTGCCACCGTCGTGCTCGAGCATCCGCACGTACTGGGCGGCCACGGTGGTCTTGCCGTATCCGGCCGGGCCGTGGATCAAGATCAGTCGCGCCCGGGTCGCGGTACCGAGCCGGTCGAGCAACCGGGTGCGCTGCACCATCGCATGAGCCGCGACCGGTGGACGGTACTTGGTCGCCGCGGCGGGCGGACGAGCGGGCACGGATCCACCAGCCGACGGGTCGAGGCGCAGATACGCCGCGGTCGCGGGGGATTCGCGACCTTCCTGCTGCGGTGGGCTCTCCTCGTCCCAGGCCAACGGCAGCGGCAGGTCGGCAACGAGGTAACCGAGATCGGTCCCGGCGCTGCGCAGCGCCTCCCCCAACGCCGCCGCCGTACCGAAACGGTGGGCGGGCTCCCGGGCCATCGCCTGCTCGATCACCGCACACACCCCCTCCGGAACATCCCGCTCGCGCAGATCCGGAATCGGTTCGGTGCTGATCCGCAGCAGCTGCGCCACCAGTTCCTCCCCACGGCGGCGCGCGTAGGCAGGCCGGCCGGCCAGAGCGGTGAACAAGGTGGCGCCGAGTCCGTAGACGTCCGAGACGACCGACGGAGACTGCCCGTGCAGCAGCTCCGGCGCGGTGTAGGCGGGCGAGCCCACCACCAAGCCCCGCGTGGTGTCCTGCCGATCCGACAGCCGGGCGATCCCGAAATCGGTCAGTTGCGGTTCGCCGTACTCGGAGATCAGGATGTTCGCCGGTTTGACGTCGCGGTGCAGGACACCCGCCCGATGCGCCGTCTCGAGCGCCCCGGCCACCTTGATGCCGATGTCGAGAACCTCGGCGACCGTGCGGGCCCCGCGCCGGTCGATCCACGCTTCGAGGGAGTCCCGGCGGTGGAACGGCATCAGGATGAAGGGACGCCCGGTACGGGTGACGCCGGCCTCGAGCACGTGCACGATGTTCGGATGCCCCGACAGCCGGCCCATCGCCTGCTGCTCGCGCAGAAACCGCACGCGGTCGGTCTCGTCCGGACTGGGGCTCATCACCTTGACCGCTACCACTCGGTCGAGGGCGGGCTGACGACAGCGGTAGACGATGCCGAACCCTCCCCGCCCTGCCACCCGCGGCTCGACGAAACCGGCCGCGCCCAATTCGTCCGCGAGCTCCCTCGGGGGCGGATCAGCGGAACGTGCAGCGGCGTCACCGGACACTGTGCACCCGGTCTTCGGACTGCGCCCGGCACTCCGGGAGGTGTACCGCGGCACTGCCGGTGGCCGGTTCTGCCGGCCGGTGATCTGCGGACCTGATCATGACGCCACCTCGGATTGCTTCCGATTCTAGGCGCCGCCCGCGCGAAGTCCGTCGTGCCGACGGGCCGGTTCTCTCCACGGCTGGGGCCGGATTCCCGGGTGATTCCCTGCCGGCGAGGAGCGCGAGGTCCTGCGCGGGTGAACGGCACCGCGCCGGCGGTGACCATGCGCACCCCGGCTCCGACGTCGAACTCGCCCAACGCTTCCTGTCGCCCGGAAGACGGTCACGACCGGCATCCCCGTCCTCGCCGCCGCACCGCACTCGTCTCACCGGACGCGAAGGGGCCATCCAGCCTACGGAACTGAAACGTTCGGTATTGCCATAAGGTATCGGCTGCACCGCTGGGCGTCCGGGGCTCCGGCCCCGGCTTCGAGAACCCGAGGACCAGGCATGACCGACGCAGTGGACGAGACGGCACGGCTCGCGAGCACCTTCGACGACGCGAGCGGCGACTTCGACCGGCTCACGCCGACGGTATGGGGCCCGGCCGGGCAGGTCCTGATCTTCCAGCTCGGGCCGGGTCCCGGCGCGACGGTGCTGGACGTGTGCTGCGGCGCCGGTGCCTCGGCGCTACCCGCCGCCGCGGCCGTGGGGCCGACGGGCCGGGTCCACGCGATCGACGTCGCCGACGACCTGCTCGAGCGCGGCCGGCTCGTCGCCGCCGAACGGGCGCTGCAGAACATCGACTTCGTGTGCGCGGACGCCACCACGTGGGAACCGCCGTCCGCGGTCCCGGAGGACGGGTACGACGCGCTCGCCGTCTCCTACGGGGTGTTCCTGCTGCCCTGCATGGACGCGACGTTCGATCGTCTGGTGGGCCTGGTGCGGCACGGCGGCCGGGTCGGTGTGACCGTATGGCGGGCCGGGGCGATGGAGGAGATCAGCGCGACGCTGTTCGACGTCGTCGGCCTGCGCAACCCGGCGGTGGCCGGCCGGCCGTCGCTGCGGGACCGGACGCCGCTGCACACGATCGATCTGCCGCGCACCCTCGAGGCGTGGCTCGCGGCCGCCGGCACCCACTCGGTGGAGGTACGCACCCTGTCGAACCTGCTCCCCGCCACCGACGAGCTGTGCTGGGCACTGGTGACCGGATCGGGCTTGCGGGCGGTCCTGGCCGGGCTCGACGCCGACGCGGTCGCCGCGGTGCGCGCCGAATTCCTCGCGGCCGTCACCGAGCGCGGCATCCACACGATCGACGCGACGACCCTCGTCGGGACCGCCACGGTCCGGCGGCCCCCCGCGACGGTGTGACCGGTCGGGTGGGGCCGGGATCCCACCTGAGAGACTGGACGGCATGACCTCCGCTGCCTCGTCCGACGACCGTCGGTATGTACTGTCACTGGGCTGCCCCGACGCCACCGGCATCGTCGCCCGCATCTCGACCTTCCTCGCGGACGTGGGCGGCTCGATCGTCGAAGCCGGCTACCACGCGGACCCCGACAGCGGCTGGTTCTTCACTCGTCAGGCGGTGCGCGCCTCCTCCATTCCGCTCGGCCTCGACGAACTGCGCCAGCGATTCGCGACCGTCGCGGCGGAACTGGGCCCGGAAACCGAGTGGACGCTGCAGGACACCGGCGAGACCAAGCGGGTGGTGCTCCTCGTCAGCAAGGAAGGCCACTGCCTGCACGACATCCTGGGCCGGGTGGCCGCCGGCGAGCTGAACGCGGAGATCTGTGCGGTCGTGGGGAACCATCCCGACCTCGAGCGGGTGACCCGCCGGCACGGCATCGACTTCCACTACGTGTCCTTCCCCAAGGATCCGCAGCAGCGCGGGCCCGCGTTCGAGCAGGTGCGCAAACTCGTCGACGTGCACGACCCGCACGCGGTCGTGCTCGCGCGGTTCATGCAGATCCTGCCGCCCGAGCTGTGCGAGCACTGGGCGGGCCGGGCGATCAACATCCACCACAGCTTCCTGCCGTCGTTCATCGGCGCACGCCCCTACCATCAGGCCTTCGCACGCGGTGTGAAGCTGATCGGCGCGACGTGCCACTACGTGACCCCCGAGCTGGACGCCGGCCCGATCATCGAGCAGGACGTGGTGCGCGTCGGTCACGCCGACACCGTCGGCGACATGGTGCGCCTCGGACGGGACGTCGAGAAGCTGGTGCTGGCCCGCGGTCTGCGCTGGCACCTCGAGGACCGGGTGCTGGTGCACGGCAGCAAGACCGTCGTCTTCAGCTGACGACGCGGGATCCGCCGGTCAGCCCACGGTGACGGTGCGGCTGTGCCAGCCGGTGGCGCCGTCGGGGATCGGCGGGCGGCGCTGCTCGTCCTGCACCCGGCCCTCCCCGTCGGTGGCACGCACCTCGAGGGTGTGCGTGCCGGGCGTCGCATCCCAGCGCCACGTCCACTGCCGCCACGTGTCGAGCGAGTACTCCTCGGCGAGCACGGCCTCGTTCCAGGGGCCGCCGTCGACACGGACCTCGACGCGGTCGATGCCGCGATGCTGCGCCCACGCGGTACCGGCGACGACCACGGGCCCGGACCCGAGCCGGCCGAAGGCGGCGGGAACGTCGATGCGTGAGGCGGTCCGGACGGGGGCCTGCTCGGCCCAGCCGCGTTTCGTCCAGTAGGCCTCGGCCCGGTCGAAGCGGGTCAGTTCCCAGTCGACGACCCACTTGGTGGCGGAGACGTAGCCGTACAGGCCCGGTACCACCTGCCGGGCCGGATATCCGTGTTCGAACGGCAGCGGTTCGCCGTTCATCGCGACGGCGAGCAGGGCGTCGCGGCCGTCGAGGACGGCGTCGACGGGGGTGCCGCAGGTGAAGCCGTCGGCGCTGGTGGACAGGAGCATGTCGGCGTCGGCCCGGACTCCGGCCCGCGCGAGCAGGTCGCGCATCCGGTATCCGATCCAGCGGGCGTTGCCGGCCAGGTCGCCCCCGACCTCGTTGGACACGCAGGTGAGGGTGAGGATCCGTTCGACGGGTTCGAACGCGGCCAGATCGTCCCAGGTGAGCGTCACCTCCCGCTCGACCATGCCGTGGATGCGCAGCTGCCAGTCCGCGGTGCGCAACCGCGGCACCCGCAGTGCGGTGTCGATGCGGTAGAACTCCGCCGGCGAGGTGAGGAAGGGGGTCGCGCCGGGGACCGTCACCTCGGTGCCCGCCGGCACGGGAGCGGCGGCCCGAGCCGGCCGCGGGATCAGGAACCGGGCACGGTCCTCGACGGCCCGCGCCAGCCGGTCGGTGAGGCGCCGGCCGGCGGCGCCGGCGG
>NZ_AJFC01000016.1:0-20762 GCF_000256505.1 Rhodococcus sp. P14
GGTGCCGAGCACCGTGAGGAACCGGCGGCGCGGCCACGCCGCCGGGGTGACCGTCCCGTCGTCGCGGACGCCGGATGCGGCAAGGAGCCGGACAGCGTACTGCAGCAGCACCGCGCCCGCGACGGCGCCGACGACCGTGGGCAGCGCGGCGACGGCGGTGGCGCCCGGCCGGCTCAGCGCCGCGTACCCGCCGACGGCGGCCAGGACCGCGAGGACGACGCCGCCACGCGGGCGGCGGGGCTGTTCGAGCAGCCCCGCCACCACGGCGAGCACCGCGAGGATCACCGACATGCCGATGAACAACGCCGGTTTGTCCGACGTTCCGAAGGTGTCGATCGCAAACTCGCGGGCCCACGCGGGCGCCCGGTCCACGGTCGTGGCGCCGACTGCGTAGAACGGCGACGACGCCGGGCCGATCAGCACGGCGAGCAGTTCGCCGACGCCGAGGACGACGCCGAACGACACCAGTCCGGCGAGGGCACGCGCGGCGCGGTGGCCCGACACTGTCACGGGTCCTTCTCCGGTCGACGGCACATCGGGGGTTCGGTGCCGCGACCCCCGCGGATGGGAGCGTCAGGCGGTTGCCTGCACGGGCTCCCGTTCGGCGAGGTACAGCAGTTCGTCGTCGAACGCGTCGATCGCCTCGACCGAGCTCATGTGTCCGATCCCGTCGAGGACGACGAAATGCTCGAGGTGCCCGGCGGCCTCGAGGGCCTCGGCGAGCCGGTGCGCGTGCACCGGCGGCGTGAGGCGGTCCGCGGTGCCGACCAGCACGGTGGTCGGGACGGTGAGGTGCTCGAGCCCCGTTCGGATGTCGATTGCGCTGAGCGCCGTCCCCCAGTTGCCCCGGGCCCGGGGGGTGCAGCCGAGCACGATCTTCTCGCAGAACTCCACCTCGGCGGTGCTCGAACCGGGCGCGAGGGCGACGTACTTCAGCGCGCGGGTGGTCAGGGGGGAGGCGACGAGCGGCACGGCGGCGCCGAGAACACGCCGCGCGACGGGCTCCGGTACCCGGCCCAGGCGGGGCGGCAGCAGCGCGGCCTCGGCGAGCAGGCTGTCGGTGCCGGTGCTCGCGAGCAGCACTCCGGACGCCTTCTCCCGCACCTGCTCGGGGTGGCGGCCGGCCCACGCGATGATGCTCATGCCGCCCATGCTGTGCCCGGCGAGGACTGCCCTGCGGCCGGCCGGCACCGTCGCCGCGAGGACCGCTGCGAGATCGTCGGCGAGGACGTCGGGGCCGAAGGTCCGGGTACCGAGGTCACTGTGGCCGTGACCGCGCTGGTCGTAGGTGATCACCCGGTAGCGCCCGGCGAGTGCGTTGATCTGCGGGATCCAGTAGTCGGCGTTGCACGTCCACCCGTGGCTGAGCACGATCGGGTCGGCGTCCGGATCGCCGTAGGCGCGGATGTGGAGGTGAGCGCCGTCGTCGGTGGTGAGGTCGACGATGTCGGGGTCCAGCGTGGGCGGCGCGAGCAGCGCATGCGGTGGCCGGTCGGCGGCGCGCACCACGGTGCGGCGACGGCGGGCGCGGTAGGCCACGAGTCCGGCGACGGCGGCAGCGCCGGCCACCCCGGCGAGCGCCAGGGTGGTCCTGCGGGACGGCTTCTTCACCTGTGTTGTTCTCCTGGTTCCTGGAACGACGGCCGTCGCGGGACGCGACGGCCGAGGGACGGGTCCGCGATCACAGGACGTGGGCGCGGCGGAGCAGCAGGGTCGACGGCCCCCCGATCAGGCCCACGCCGTCGAGGAACTCGATCGTCCGTCGGGCGCCCTCACGGAGCCGGTCGTGGTAGTGCGTGTTGGCCCGTACCGCAGCCGTGGCCTCGGCCACGTCGAGCCCCGCGGCGGCGTAGACGTCGTCGTGCACGAGGCTCGTGACGACGAAGTACGCGGAGATGCCCAGCTGCAGCCGGACGCGGACGCGCTCGGTGCGGGACAGGTGGCGGGTGCGGCGGACGATCTCCTCGCGCGCGTAGCGGATGTGCCGGGACTCCTCGACGACGTGGATGCGGCTGACGGTGCGGGTGACGGGCTGGACCCGCTCGTCGCGCATGAAGTCGCGCTGCATCGCGTCGAGGATCTCCTCGGCGAACAGGGTTCCACCGAACGCGAGGGCCCCGCCTGCCGTGGCCTTGAACAGCCGGCCGCTCTCCCGGATCCAGCGTTTCGGCCGGTAGGACGGGATCCCGAAGTGCTGTGCCGCGCGCGCGAACATCGTCGAGTGCCGGCATTCGTCGGCGATCTCGGTGAGCCCGAACTGGACGTAGGCGGTGGCGGGGTCACGGCGGTAGAGGTCGCGCACGAGCATCTGCATCAGGATCATCTCGAACCAGATGCCGGTGCCGGCGATACTGGCGGCCTCGTGCTGGGTCAGGACGATCCGCTGCCGCTCGCTCATCGACTCCCACAGGGCGGTGCCGTAGAGGCTGCTCCACTCGGGGGTCATCCCGTACTTGTCGGCGGGGACAGGGGCGTCCCAGTCGATCTCGAGGGCCGGGTCGTAGGAGGAACGGGCCGCGGAGGCCAGCAGCCTCTCGGCGGTGTCCTCACGGTCGTCCGTGCGGACGGTCCGGGTGAGCGCCATCGTCGATCACCTCGTCTCGGTAATTACCCGTTACCCGAAGTGTCATCAACCGCTCGGCGCTTGTCAAGGCCTCCGAGCGGAACTACCAGCGCGGCCGCTGTACCTCGTCCACCCGCGGTCGCACGTCGACGAGGTACACGCTCACGGCGATCACCGCGATGATTCCGAGCATCATGAAGGTGCCCCAGAAGACGACGATCACCAGCAGCGAGGCGGCGAGGATGCCGAGCCACACCGGCTTGGTGAGCTTGTCGACCGCGGGGAACGCCTCGGCGGGCTGCCGCACGGCATGCAGGAGGGCGAAACCCGCCCCGGCGAGCGCGACGATCTGCAGAGCGAAAATGATCAGGGCGGCGAGAGAATCGACGTTGGGCACGTTCCCATGGTACGAGCAACGGCCCCCACGCGGAGGTCGCGTGGGGGCCGTCGGCGGTTCTACCGACCGGTGTGATCAGGCGCCGGTGGTCTTGCGCGGCGCCGCCTTCTTGGCGGGCGCCTTGGCCGGCGTCTTGGCCGCAGCCTTGGCGGGGGCCTTGGCCGGCGTCTTGGGCGCCGGAGCCTCGGTCTTCGGCGCGGCTGCCTTCTCCGCGGCCTCCTCGACCTTGGTGGCGGCCTCGTCGAGCTCGAGCGCGGCGGTTTCGACCCGGTCCGCGGCCTCCGAAGCCGCCTCCTGGGCCTGGCCACCGAGGTCGAGCACCCGCAGGCCGGCCTCCTCGCCGGCCCCGGAGATGGCCTCGCCGACGTCGCCGGCGGTCTCCTCGATCCGGCCGGCGGCGCGGCCCGCGAGCCGGGCGGCCTGTTCGCCCACGGCGCGGGTCTGTCGGGCCACGGTGCCCAGCGCCTCCTCGGTGAGCTCGACGGCGTCACCGAACGCGGCCTCGGCGCGACCGATGCCCTCCTCCACGACCGGCTGCTTGCGCAGCCGCTCGATGGTCTCCTCACCGCGCTCGGCGAGTGCGGTGTAGATGTCGGAGGCCACCTTCAGGTAGGCCTCGGCGACCTTGCGCAGCTCCTCTGCGGTGAACTTCTCGCGCAGCTCGGCGAGATCCTCGGGCAGTTCGGCCGGCAGGCCGGCGAGCCGCTCGCGCAGGGACTCGACGTTCTCGGTCAGGTCCTCCTGGAAGTCGGCGAGACGGCCCCGGGCACTGTCGACCCGGTCGCCGACGTCGGTCTGGGTGGTCTCGGCGCGACGGCGGGTGCGAGCCACGATGTCGGCCACCGCCTGGACCACGGTGTCGCCGGCGCCGACAGCGGCGTACAGCGGGGTGGCGAGGTTCTTCGGATCGGTCATGTCAGTTCTCCTGTCGATCGGGGTCGGTCGCGCCGTTCGGGGCAGCGGCCGCGGGTGCGGATACCTCGGGTGCAGACACCTCGGGTGAGAGGTCCGCCCCGGAAGGGTGGGAACCGTTCTCTCGGCAGAACGATTCGTAGATGTCGAGCAGGACCTGCTTCTGCCGTTCGTTGAGCACGGCGTCGGCCAGCAGCGCGTCGCGCACCGCGCTCGTCGGGCGCTGCTCCAGGATCCCGGCCCGGACGTAGAGGACCTCCGCGGACATCCGGAGCCCCTTGGCAATCTGCCCGAGCACCTCGGCCGAGGGCTTGCGCAGCCCTCGCTCGATCTGGCTCAGATAGGGATTGCTGACGCCGGCGAGCTGGGAAAGCTGACGCAGGGACACCTGCGCCGCCTCGCGCTGCGAGCGGATGAAACTGCCGATGTCCTGCGCGGCAGTGCTGACCACCCGCGTGGCGATCTCGGTGGCGCCGGACGCATCGTCCTTGTCATCGTCCCCTCCGTCGGCGGGTTCACCCCGTTCCTTCGTGGACACGGTTCCACTGTACCGACAAGTGCTAGCTGTAGCAAGCACTCTGCTAGCAGGTGTGGAACGTCACGCGAACAGCAGATTCGAGAACGTGTAGATGGCCAGACCGGCGAGCGACCCGACCACCGTGCCGTTGATCCGGATGAACTGCAGATCGCGCCCCACCTGGAGCTCGATCTTGCGGCTGGCCTCCTCCGCGTCCCAGCGCTCCACCGTCTCCCGGATGACCGCGGTGATCTCGTCGGCGTAGTTGGCCGCGATGTACCGGGCCCCGTCGAGCAGCCAGCGGTCGAACTTGCCGCGCAGCTCGTGGTCCTCCATCAGCCGCACCCCGAAGTGGATGACGTTCTCGGTGACCTTCGTGCGCAGCGTGCTGTGCGGGTCGTCGACCGACTCGAGGATCATCCGCTTGGCGGCCCGCCAGGTCGCGGAGGCCAGCTGGGTGACCTCCTCCCGACCCATGATCTCCGCCTTGACCTTCTCCGCCTTGGCGATGGTGACCGGATCGTGCTGCAGGTCCCGCGCGTAGTCGGCGAGGAACCGGTTCGCGGCCACACGCACCTCGTGGTCGGGGTCGGACCGCACCTTCCAGGTGAACTCGACCAGCTCGCGGTGGATCCGCTCGCCGAGCAGCAGGTCCACGAACTTCGGCGACCACGACGGCGAGTCGCGGCTGATGATGCGATCGATCGTCTCCTGGCTGCCGAGGGCCCACTGGTGAGCCCGTTCGGCCAGCATGTCGATCAGCGGCAGCTGCCGGTTCTCGGCGAGCAGCTCGGACAGCCCCCGGCCGATGGGCGGCCCCCACTCCGGCTCGGCGATGCGCTTGACGATGGTGTTGTCGATGATCTGCTGGATGTCCTCCTCGCGCAGGACCGTCACGAGTCCCCGCAGCACCGTCGACGTCTCCTGCGCGATCCGCTCGGCGTGTTCGGGCTCCGCCATCCAGGTTCCCAGGCGCAGCGGGATCCGGGCGTTCTCGACCTTCGCCGACACCACCTCGGGGGCGAGGAAGTTGGAGCCGACGAACGAACTCAGGCTCGCCCCGAGCTGATCCTTCTTCCGTTTGATGATGGCCGTGTGCGGAACGGGGATGCCCAGCGGATGCCGGAACAGCGCCGTGACCGCGAACCAGTCCGCGAGCGCGCCGACCATCCCGGCCTCGGAGGCGGCCCGCACGTACCCCACCCATTCGCCGGCGCCGCGCGTCTCCTGCCAGCGGCAGAACAGGTAGATTGCGGTCGCCACGAGCAGGAAGCCGGTGGCGACCGCCTTCATCCGGCGCAGGTCCCTGCGCTTGGCGTCATCGTCGATGCTCATCAGCTGCACCTCCGCTATTGTGCCGAAGCTGCGCCCGGCGAGGGCGGACGCGGCGGAAACGGACGTCGTGCCCCGAACGGGACGTCCGCACGGCCGGCCGCGTGGCCCCCTCTAAACTGGACGGACGATCGAGCGAACGGATGTGCCACCCAGTGCCGAACCACCGAGTTCCCCAGCCCCCGTCCCCGACCGACACGCCGGTCCCGACGGCCGCCGCGCCGACCAAACAGGACGGCCGCAAGCGTCGCTGGCACGAACACAAGATCGCCCGGCGCGAGGAACTCGTCGACGGCACGATCAAGGCGATCCGGTCCCGCGGACGCGACGTCGGGATGGACGAGATCGCCGCCGAGATCGGTGTCTCCAAGACCGTTCTCTACCGGTACTTCACCGACAAGAACGACCTGACCACGGCGACGATGCTGCGGTACGTGGAGACGATCCTGGCGCCGCGCATCTACGCGGCGGTGGCCGAGGACCTCGACGAGTACGACCTGACCCGGGTCGCGATCGCCACCTACGTCGAGACCGTCGCCTCCGATCCCGAGGTGTATCTGTACGTGATGACCAACAGCGCCGCGGCCGGGCGCGACGTCGTGGCCGACTCGGAGCGGATGATCGCCGAGCTCGTCGCGACGGTGATCGGTGAGCGGCTGCGGCACCTGGAGATGGACTCGGGCGGGTCCGTCCCGTGGGCGTACGCGATCGTGGGCGCGATCCAGCTCGCCACCCACTGGTGGATTTCCAACAAGTCGATGTCGGCGGAGGACCTGACCGACTACCTCACGATGATGACCTGGGGCGGCATATCCGGGATCGCAGCCGTCGGCGGCTCGCCGGCCCGCTTCAAGAGCCGGCCGCACCCGCTGCTTCCGGACGCCGACACCCCGTGACCCTGTTTATGTAACTGACGTTTACATGTAAGGTCGCGGGCATGTCCGACCCACACGACGACGAACCCGACGGCTACCGCGGCCCCGCCGAGGTCACCGTCGGCGAGCAGCACGCCACGACGGAGGTCCAGCTCTCGGGGGCATTCGACCCGATCAGCGGCCGCTACCGCTGGCGGGGGCGTCTCCGCGGACTCGCGGCAGCCCTGCCGGGCACCGACCTCTCCCCCGGCACCGACGTCCACCTCACAGTGCCCGGACCCGACGGCCCCGTTCCGGCGATCGCCCGGATCACCGAGACGGACCTGTGGGGCAGCCACATGGTCGACGGGATGTCGGCTCCGCCCTACCCCACCCGCCCGGACGACACCGAGCTCGAACTCGGCTGATCCGGCCACGGGATGTGGCACGCTCGGCAGATGACCGTCAAGAGCACCGATCCGTGGCAGGCGCCGGCCGTCGAGGTGCTCCGTGCCCACCCTGGGACCAGGGTCGCCGACATCGAGACGAACGGAACCCCGGGCTTCACCGGCGACAAGGCCACCGGCGAACGGCTCATCGAGGAACGCGGGGCGGTGCTCTCGCGCCTGCAGGAGATGCTGTTCGCCAACGGACGCTCGGGGGACCGCCGGTCAATCCTGCTGATCCTGCAGGGCATGGATACCGCCGGCAAGGGCGGCATGGTCCGCAACGTCATCGGCCACGTGGATCCGCAGGGCGTCGACCACACGTCGTTCGGTGTGCCCACGCCCGAGGAGAAGCGCCACCACTACCTGTGGCGCATCCACAAGGCGCTGCCGCGGGCGGGACAGCTCGGGGTGTTCGACCGCTCGCACTACGAGGACGTGCTCGTCGTGCGGGTTCGCAACCTCGTGCCCGAGAGCGTGTGGAGCACCCGGTACGACGAGATCAACCAGTTCGAGCGTGAACTCGTCGACAGTGGGACCACGCTGGTCAAGGTGGCGATGTTCGTCTCGCTCGACGAGCAGAAGCGCCGCCTGGCCGAACGGCTCGAGCGGCGGGACAAGCACTGGAAGTACAACCCCGGCGACGTCTCCGAACGCACGCTGTGGCCCGCCTACCAGGAGGCGTACCAGGCGATGCTGGACAAGACCTCGACGGAGCACGCCCCCTGGTATGTCGTGCCCTGCGACCGCAAGTGGTACAGCCGCATCGCCGTCATGGAACTGCTCGTCGACGCGTTCGAGCGCCTCGACCTGGACTGGCCGGCAGCCGGGTTCGATGTGGAACTCGAGAAGCGGCGCCTGGCCGAGGCGTGAGACGGCGGAACCGTCAGAACAGGTGCGGTGTCTCGCGATGCAGACGATGGTCGTGATGGACGGTACTACCGATCATCGCGATCGCCGACGCCACCGCGAGGACGCACACCGCGCCCGCGACGAGCGCCCACCCGCCGTTGCCGGACCCCGCGGCGTAGAGGAAACCCGCAAGACTCACGATCGAGACCAACGCGAGCATGTAGCCGGTCCATGCGACGAACAGATTGAGCTTCATGACCGCCCTCCTTTCCTCGGAGCGACGTTGTCCCTGGTGGAGCCGACAGTACCCCCACAGTGACACAGGTCACAAGAGGACGGTGGTGCTACCGGGGAGGTTTGACGAGCGCCGTACGGGGCATGCCGAGAGAGTGCAGCCCACAGCGGTTCCGAACGAGGACTGGAACAAGCGGGTCCGGCACGAGACGCCCGTGCAGCGACTGGACCGGAACTGGTCGAGTCTGCTGCAGGAGCTGCGCGTCGTGCAGACCGGCGTCCAGCTCCTCACCGGCTTCCTGCTCACCCTGCCGTTCCAGAGCCGGTTCGACGAGCTGACCGGCTTCCAGCGCGGCGTCTATCTCGTCACCGTGCTGGCGTCGATCACGGCCACCATCCTGCTCGTCGCCCCCGTCGGTATGCACCGCCTGCTCTTCCGGCAGCGCCGCCTCCCGGAACTGGTGGTCACGGCGCACCGCTTCGCCATGGCGGGCCTGCTCCTGCTCGGGGTCGCGATGGCCGGCGTCGTCGTGCTGGTCGTCGGGCTGGTGGTCAACACCGCCGCCGGCATCGCCGGGGGCATCGTCACGGTCGTGCTGTTCCTGACCCTGTGGGTGGCCTACCCCTGGCGATACCGACGCTGACCCGGCTCAGCCCGGCAGCGTCTCACCACCGATCGGTGCGAGCACCTCACCGCTGTAGTACGACGACATCGTCTCGGAGGCGAAGAACACGTACGAGGGTGCGATCTCGTCCGGCTGCGCCGCCCGGCCGAACGGGGCCTGCTGCCCGAACGTCGCGACTTTCTCCGCATCCATGGTCGCCGGGATCAGCGGCGTCCACACCGGTCCCGGCGCGACGCAGTTGATGCGGATTCCCCGGTCCTGGAACGACTGCGCCAGCGAGTACGTCAGCGCGAGCACCGCACCCTTGGTGGCCGAGTAGTCGATCAGCGACTTGTTGCCCCGCAGACCGTTGATGGAGGCGGTGTTGATCACCGCGGAACCGCGCGGCAGGTGGGCGAGCGCCGCCTTCGTCACGTGGAAGTAGCTGTCGATGTTCACCGCGAACGTCCGCCGCCACTGGGCGTCGTCGAGTTCGGTGAGGTCGTCCACCGGCTCCTGGTACGCGACGTTGTTGACCAGCAGATCGAGGCCGCCGAGCGCCGCGGCCGTCTCGGCGACGACCGCCCGGCAGTGGTCCGCCGCGGCGAGATCTCCCGGGAGGAGGTGGCATCGACGACCCGCACGCCGCACGAGGTCCGCGGTGTGCTCGGCGTCGTCGTGCTCGTCGAGGTAGGCGATCGCGACGTCGGCGCCCTCCTTCGCGAAGGCCACCGCCACCGCGCGCCCGATACCGGAGTCACCGCCGGTGATCAGGGCCTTGCGGCCGGCGAGCAGGTCGCGGCCCCGATAGTTCCGCATCTCGTCGCGGGGCTGCTCGGCCATGTCGGCCGTCTCACCGGGGTAATCGATCATGTGCGGCGGGCGCTCGACATCCTCGCCGCCGGATGCAGTCCCGTTCTCCACGTCGCTGTTGTCACCGTCGCCATTTTCACCATTCATGTCCGGGCGGATACCCGCGCGGACCCACCCCACACCCGGCGTTTCGCACGAATCGGGTCCGGGTATCCGCGCACATGCCTGCGAATTCTGCGACCGCCGTGCTGCAGTCCGCCGCCCTCCCCCGGGCTCGGGGGCCTGTCTCCCAGCAGGTGATCGAACGGCTCTCGCGTCCCGCCGACACCGACACCTGGCCGGTCGAGGTCGCCGGCACCGATCCCTACGGCGAGGATGCCCAGCTGGCTCTGGCGGTGTTGTACGAACTGTCCTACCACGGGTTCGACGGGGTCGACCCCGGCTGGGAATGGGCGCCGGGCCCGCTGGCCGTCCGAGCCGGTCTCGAACGGCTCTTCCTGGACCGGTTGCGCGCCGACGTGCCGTCGGGCGACGATCCCCAGCGGGTGTTCGACGACCTGTGCCGCGAACCCGAGGACGCGTGGGGCGTGTCCCATCACATCCGCGACCACGGCACGTGGGAGCAGGTGCGCGAGTTCTTCGTCCACCGGTCCGTCTACCACCTCAAGGAGGCCGACCCCCACTCGTTCGCCATCCCGCGGCTCACCGGCCGAGCGAAGGCGGCGCTGGTGGCGGTGGAGTTCGACGAATTCGGCGGCGGCCGGGCCGAGCGCATGCACTCGGTCCTCTACTCGGACCTGCTCGCCGCGGCCGGCCTCGACACGGGATACCTGGCCTATCTGGACCGGGTGCCCGCGGAGACGCTCGCCACGGTGAACTTCATGTCGCTGTGCGGTCTGCACCGCGCGCACACCCCGAAGCTCGTGGGCCTGTTCGCCTCCGCCGAGATCACCTCCTCGCCGATGGCACGCCGGATGGCCCGCGGTCTCGAACGCCTGGGCGCACCGGACGCGTGCATCCACTTCTACACCGAGCACATCGAGGCGGACGCGGTGCACGAGCAGGTCCTCCGCTACGACGTGGCGGGTGATCTCGTGGAGCGCGATCCGCGTTGCGCCGGGGACGTCGCGTTCGGTGCAGAGGCGATGGAATACCTCGAGGGCCGGCTCGCCGCGTACCTGCTCGAGCGGTGGCAGAACGACGAGCCGACCCTGCTCGGCACCGGAGCCGTCTGACCGTCCCCCGGCTGATCCGGCCCGGCACCCGACCTCTCGGGTGCCGGGCCGTCGTCGTTCAGTCCTCCCGGCCGGAATCCTCCTCGTCGATCAGGTGCACCGCCGCTTCCTCGGCGGACGCGGCGCCCCCGTCGATTCCCACGTCCGTTCCGAACAACTCGGCGTCCTCGTCCTCGGCGGTGCCCTCGTCCGGCGCGACGAGGCGCCCGGCGCGCGTCCGGCCGGCCTCGGCGACGGAGCTGCGGAACTCGCTCTCGCCCTCGTCCTCCCGTTCGGGCTCCTCCTCACGGAGCCGCTCGTCCAGGGTCTCGTGCCGGTCGAGGCCGACAGGTCGTTCCATCGGTGAGAATCCCTCGTCGAGGACGTCGTCGACGCCGCGGTCGATCAGGGAGTCCTCCGGCTGCAACTGGTCCTCGTCGTCGACGCTGTACTCGCCCGGGACGCTGTCCCCGGGGTTCTCCGAAGTAGGCATGCCCCAGACAATGCCATCGGGACCGTCGGCGCGCCACGAATCGACGGGAAGTACCTGCTGTCCACCGGTGTGAGGTTCGTGAGGTTTCGGCACATCCGATGCGGGTATCCCCTCGGCAAGGCCCGGATCCGACCGGCAACGGGCACCGACAGCGAGGTGACACTCATGATCATTCTGGGTTTGATTCTGCTCGTGGTGGGTTTCCTCACCAACATCTCGATCCTGTGGACACTCGGGATCATTCTCCTGGTGGTGGGCGCAATCCTGGCGATCCTCGGAGCGACGGGCCGGGCTGTCGGCGGCCGGAAGTACTGGTATTGACGCGTGACGTGTGACGCGTTGCGGGGCGGGCGGTTCCTCAGGAACCGCCCGCCCCGCTGTGTGCGTGCCGTGCGCCAGGGGCCGGTCGACGTGGACCGGACGTGGACCGGACTCAGCGCGGATCGCGCCGGGGCCGACGGTGACTGGTGTCGCACAGCGGGTACCGCTCGCTGCGACGGCACCGGCAGATCGCGACGACGAACCGGTCCGACTCCACCTCGTCGCCGTCCTCGGCGACGATGCGCACCGGACCTTCCACCAGGGCGGGACCGCCGCGGATCAGCCGGACGACCCTCGGCTCCTCCGCCGCGAGACCCTCCACCCGCAGTCCCGGGCACAGGCCGGGCACAGCGACGCCCCCGGGGGACGTGTCCCGGGGGCTGTCACCCGTGGCTACCTCACGGGCAGTGTGTTCGATCGGCACGGATCACCACCACTTCCTCGGTGTCGACGCCGGCAGGCAGCTCGTAGCGCGTCCGCAGATATCCGGCGCGGCTGCGCATCACGGGCCCGAACGGAATCCGGCGCCGGGCGACGACGGAGGCCTTGAGACCGGCGTCGCGCAACCGGACGAGCGTCTCGTCCACCCCGGAGAACTCGGAATGCACGACGAGAGCGAAACCGCCGGGAGACAACAGGTTCGGCAGCCTCCGACACAGCGGGTCCAGCACGGCCCGGCCGTCGGCCCCGGCGTCCCAGCGGGCGTCGCCGGAATCGGCGTCGTGCGGAACGTAGGGCGGGTTGGACAGGACCACGTCGAACGGCCCGTGCCGGCCGGCCTCGTCCAGCCCGCCGCGCACGACGCGGATCGGAAGCTTCCGCGACCTCGCATTGAGACGCGCCGCGAGGACCGCGCGGGGGGCGATGTCCAGTGCCGTCACGGACCCGGCTCCGGACATCGCCGCCGACACGGCGATGAAGCCTGTGCCGGTGCAGAAGTCGAGCACCTTGGCGCCGGGGGGTGCCGCAGCACGGTCGAGCGCTCCGGCGAGCAGATGCGAATCCTCCTGCGGGCGGTACACACCGGGCAGTCGCCACACCCTCCTGGGCGCCGGCACGTTACCGGACCCCGGCTGTGACGGCACGGCCCCCGTAGGTGGACCGGGCGAGGGACACGATGAATTCCGGGCGAGACGTCGTTGTCATACGTGGGAGTACCCCTCCGGGACGCCACCCGAAACCCGGTGCCGGCGGAAGGCGGTGGCGGTGCCGCGTCGCGACACCGCGGCTCCGTCCGGTCGGGTGCGGACCGCCGAGGACCGCGCCGGATC
This sequence comes from Rhodococcus sp. P14, assembly GCF_000256505.1. NCBI lineage: Bacteria > Bacillati > Actinomycetota > Actinomycetes > Mycobacteriales > Nocardiaceae > Rhodococcus > Rhodococcus sp. P14. The sequence goes on from NZ_AJFC01000016.1 coordinate 12,825, forward strand.
CGGCTGTCCGGCGGCCGGTGCCGAGGTCAGCGAACCGAGCATGAACGACAGGCCCGCCGCCACGGCGAGTCCGGCCCCGACGCCCGTGAGTGCGGAAGCGGAGAGCACACCCACACCGACGGCGGCGATCACGCAGATCCCGGCAGCGAGGGCGGCGACTCCGCCTTCCACCTCGCGCAGCGCCTGCGGCACGAGCGACGGGCCGTGTACCTGCCGGATCGGTGTTCCCACTGGCATTCCCATGCCTACTGATACCCGTTCGGCGGACTGCTCAATCGCGTCGGCAACGGCATCGGGAAATCAGCTGCGCGTCAGCACGTCCGAGATCGCCTCGTTCAGCCGCCGGCGCAGCCTGCCGCCCACGCCGTGGTCACGCAGGGCTGCGCGGGCCGCGTTCCACCCGCACATGCCGTGCACACCGCCGCCGGGGTGAGTCGACGATCCGGCCAGATACACGCCCTCGACCGGCGTGCGGGGACCACCGAAGCCGGGCAACGGCCGGAACACGAGCTGCTGATGGATCTGAGCGGTGCCGCCGTTGACCGCGCCGCCGACCAGGTTCGCGTTGGCGGCCTCGAGGTCGCGGGGACGCTGCACGCTGCGGTGCACGATCGAGCTCAGCACCCCCGGAGCGTGTGCCTCGAGCTCCGCGTCGACGCGCCGGGCGAGCTCCTCGGCGGAGGCGTCGTCGGCGACACCGCGCGGCAGGTGGGGGTACGCCCAGGCGCTTTCCGTCCCCTCCGGGGAGCGGGCCGGATCGGTGGTGGTCATCTGACCGAAGATGATGAACGGGTGCTCCGGCACGCGGCCGGTCGCCAGGTCGGCCGACCAGTGCACGAGACCGTCGGCGTCGGCGCCGAGATGGACGGTCCCGGCCGTCGCGAGTGCCTGCGAGCGCCACGGAATCGGCCGGTCGAACGCGTAGTTCACCTTCACGACGGGTGTGTCCCACTCGAAGCGCCGCAGGTCGTCCCGGACGGCGGCGGGCACGGCGTCCGCGGGCAGGAGCGAGCCGAACAGCGCCGGCGCGGACACGTCGGCCAGTACCGCCCGCCGGACCCGGACGCGTTCGCCCTGCTCGGTGCGGACCTCGGTCACCCTGCCGCCGCCGACCTCGATGCCGGTGACCTTCCGGCCGCACAGTATCCGGGCCCCGCTGTGTTCGCCGCGACGCGCCAGGGCCGCCGCGAGCTCCCCGGCCCCGCCCTCGGGCACCGGATAGCCCACATCCTGCGCGAGCATGGTCAGCACGTACCCCATGATTCCGCTGCCCGCCGAGTCGACGGGAGTGTCGGCGTGCATCGCGTTGCCGAGCAGCAGCAGCCGCGCATGTTCGCCACCGAACAATTCCTCGGACATCCGGCGCGCCGGCAGCGCCAGCATCCGGACGAAGCGCAGAGCGTCCGCGGTACCGAGTCGGCGGATCAGCCCCGCCGGGCCGCGCACGGGCGGGAAGGGTTCGAACAGGGCGCTCAGGAACGGTTCACGGATGTCTTTCCACTGCTCGGTCAGCCGGATCCAGGTGCTGCCGTCGCCGGGATGCCGCCGTTCGAGTTCGGCCGCGGTCTCGGTGACGTCCGGGAAGACCACCGCGGCGTCCTCGTCGTGCGGACCGGCGGCGTGCCCGTACACCCTCGGCGCCCGGCGCAGCCGCAACCCGTGCGAGGACAGGTCGAGCGCGCGGAAGGCCGGGGAGGCCGCCGCGAGGGGATAGAAGGCGCTGAACAGGTCCATCCGGAAGCCCGGGTGCAGTTCCGCCGTGCGGACTGCGCCGCCGACCTCGTGCTGTTCCTCGAGCACCAGGACGTCCCACCCGGCGTCGGCGAGCACGGCCGCGGCCGTCAGGCCGTTCTGACCGGCGCCGACGACGACGGCATCGACGGTCTCGGTACTCACTCGCCGACGCCCTTCGGCTCGGTGGCGCGTTCGGCCATGAGGACGAGCCGGCGCAGGCATTCGATGTTGCGCGGCAGCACCAGCCGGGCCTGGATCGCATCGGGAACGAGCTGACCCGGGCCGGCGGCGGCCTTCTCCGCCATCTCGATCCGGCAACCGCCGGGTCGCTCGTGCAGGCGCATGGTGATCTCGGCCTGTCCGGCCGGCCACGCCCGCGCACGCAGCTTCAGCTCCTTGCCGGGAACCGACGCCACCACCTCGGTGTGGTCGTTCAGCAGGGCGGGCCACACCCCCACCGAGTGGTGGATGCGGCTGCCCACCGCCGGCCACGTGTCGTCCACCGCCCGGATCCGGGAGGCCCCCACCACCCAGCTCGCGTACGACCAGCCGTCGGCGAGGACGTCCCACACCTGCTGCGACGTCGCCGTGGTGTCGCGCTGCGCCGTCTCACTCATCCCGATACCCTCTCTCGTCGCTCCGCCGCGAGTGGTCACGGCGGCACGCGGCGCCCGACGGTCCCCCGCCCGAGCAGGGCGCTCATCGTCTCGAGCGGTCCGCGACTGCGCAGGACCGGGCTGTCGGTGCCGGCCTCGGCCTGCATACCCGCAATGGCCTCGCGCCACACCCGGGGACCCGGGACGGTCGGTTCCCAGTCCAGGTCCCGGCGGGCCCGGTCGCAGTTCAGCATCGGGGTGTTGTACGCCAGGTCGATCCAGCCACCGGCGATCGGTTGCAGGTGGGCCTGCCAGGTCGCCTCGACGACGGCACGCAGTACCTGCCGCGGCAGCGGGACGGCCCGCGCCCCGAACGCGCCGGCGATGTCGGCCGCCCGCAGCGGTTCGGGCGTCGCGAGGTTGAACACCCCCGGTGCGCGCCGCTCCAGAGCGACGTCGAGGGCGGCGGCCACGTCGTCGGCGTGCACGGCGGGGATCGTCGTTCCGGGGTCCACGGGCAGCAACGGTAGGTGACGGAGCACCAGGTCGGGCACGTATCCCGGCACCGCGTAGCGTCGCAACGCACTGCCACCCGCGTACTGACCGATGAATCCCGGCCGGAACCGGGTGACGGTCGGCGCCGCGGCCGCGTCCGCGACGCGTCGGTCGAGCAGCCGCTCCGCCGCGACCTTGTCGACGCTGTACGCGCACGAGTCGATGCCGGTCGCGGGCCACGACTCGTCGACCGCACGGCCGTACGCCCCGGCCGCGTACACCGCAGCCGAGGACATGTGGACCAGATGCCCGACACCCGCGGCGAGGACGGCGTCGATCACGGCTGCGGTGCCGTCCACCCCGGTGCGGCGCAGGTAGTCCCGGCGGTGCGAGGGCTGGAAGCCCCAGGCCAGGTGCACGACGGCGTCGGCGCCCTCGACGACCGGGCGCAGCCTGGTCCCGGCGTCGGGCGCGGCGAGGTCGATGCTGTGCCAGGTCATCTCGCCGTAGGGTTCGGTGGCCGGTGGCACGCGGCGGGCGACGGCGACGATCTCCGGCGGTTCCGATCGCAGAGCGAGTCGTCGCAGCAGGGCGGTGCCGACGTTGCCGCTGGCGCCGGTGATCACGATGCGCTGTCCCATGATCGCAGGAGTTACCCCACCGGGCTGCGTCGTACACCCGTCGTGGCAGGTTTCACCCGCTCGGGGACGGGTATGCCCGTGGGCATGACGGGCTCGCAGATGGAGATCCTCTATTCCGGGACGGAATCGGCGACGTGGCTGGACGGCCCCGCCGAACTGTTGGGCAGGCAGCTCTCGCGGCTGGCGGACACTCCGGTCGGCGCCGTGCTCCACGGGACGCCGGTGGGTCACCCACTGCATCCGGCACTCGTGACCGTGCCCATCGGGGCATGGACCGCGGCCGTCGCCTTCGACGCCCTGCGGCAACCCGAGGCCGCGCGGCGGCTGATCGGGCTCGGACTGCTGGCGACTCCGCCGACGGTCCTGGCCGGCTGGGTCGACTGGGTACACACCGACACCGTGCAGCGCCGGGTCGGGCTGATCCATGCGGTGGTCAACGGCACCGGAGCGGCCCTGATGGCCCTGTCCTACCGCCGCCGGCGGCGCGGGCGCACCCCCGGCGCGGTGACACTCAACGCCCCCGGCGCGGTGGCACTCAGCGCCGCCGGCGCGGCACTGATCGGACTGGGTGGTCTGCTGGGCGGTCACCTCGCGTATTCGCTCGGCGCCAACGTGCGCCCGGCCGAGGTGCCGAACGCTCCCGCCTACGATCCCGTCCTCGCGGGCTCGCCCGACGGAACAGCCTGACGGGCCGACACCGCCATCCGAACTGCACGCCCGTCCCCACGGGCGGCGCGTCCACCTCTCTCCGAAGGATCCGCATGACTCCCCCGCCCCGAGACGGCAACGACGACAGTGCCCCCTCCGCCTTCGTTTTCGCTCCCACCCCGCTGCTCACCGTCACCATCGAGTCGTCGCCGTCCGACGTCCCGGAACTGCACATCCACGCCGGCGGGCAGGGGTTCTGGATTGCCCGCATGGCAGCCACCCTCGGCCTGAACGTGCGGCTGTGCGGCACCTTCGGTGGCGAGACCGGTCCCGTCGTCAGCGATCTCATCGCACGCGAGGGCGTGTCGGTGCGGCCGGTGGTCACCGCCGGGCAGAACGGCTCGTACGTGCACGACCGTCGCGGCGGCGAGCGCGAGGAGATCGTCGAGGTCCCGCCGCCGACACTCAACCGGCACGAGGCCGACGACCTGTTCGGTGCGGCACTGTCCGAGGGTCTCGACGCGGACGTGGCGCTGCTCGGCGGCCCGCACTGCGACGAGGCGATACCGCACGACGTCTACACCCGGCTGGCCGCCGACCTGACCGCGATGAACGTCCCCGTCGTCGCCGATCTGTCCGGTCCGACGATGACCGCGGCGCTCGAGGGCGGCCTCAGCGTGCTCAAGGTCAGCCACGAGGATCTCATCGAAGACGGTCGCGCCCGGTCCGACGACGTCGACGACCTGATCGCCGCGATGAAGGAACTCGTCGCCCAGGGGGCCCGGAACGTGGTGCTCTCCCGTGCCGGCGACCCGGCGCTCGCGCTCGTCGACGACGAACTGATGGAGATCGTCTCGCCGCCGCTGAACATTGCCGACCACCGCGGCGCCGGCGACTCCATGACCGCGGGGATCGGAGCTGCGCTGGCTGCCGGGCGGCCCCTCGCCGAGGCCCTCCGGCTCGGGGCGGCCGCGGGCGCCGTCAACGTCACCCGGCACGGGCTGGCCACCGGGCAGCGAGAACTCGTCGCCAAGGTCGCCGAGAGCGTCGAGGTCCGGCCGTTCGCGAAGGGGAAGAAGGGGAGGTAGTCACGTGAGAGCGCTGATCGTCAACGACGACGGGGTGGACAGTCACGGCATCTCGGTGCTCAGCCGGGTGGCGGTCGAGGCCGGTCTCGACGTGGTGGTCGCCGCGCCGCACGCCGAACGCAGCGGCGCCAGCGCCTCGCTCAGCGCCCTCGAGGAGGACGGCCGGCTCGTCGTCTCGCCGCGCACGTTCCCGGACCTGCCGGACACGACGGTGCTCGCCGTGGAGGCGTCGCCGGCACTGATCACCTTCGTCTCGATGTACGGCGCCTTCGGTCCCCGGCCCGACATCGTGCTCTCCGGGATCAATCACGGCCCCAACACCGGTCATGCGATCCTGCACTCCGGAACGGTCGGCGCGGCGCTGACCGGCGCCAACCACGGCAGTCTGGCCCTGGCCGTGTCCCTGGCGGGATCGGTCCACGAACACTGGGACGGCGCGGAGGTCATCGCCCGGCATGCCCTGCAATGGGTGCTGGGCCAGGGCGTGCCGGGCACCGTGCTCAACGTCAACGTGCCCGACGTCCCGCTGAGCGAGCTGCGGGGGCTGCGCACGGCACCGCTCGCTGCATTCGGTGCCGTGCAGGCCGACATCGGCGAGTCGGACCAGACCCCGGACGACGACGACCGCCGGTTCGTGACGGTGACGTTCAGCGACATCCGGGCCGACGAGTCCGAGGACACGGATGCGGGCCTGCTCGCCCAGGGCTGGGCGACCGCGACGGTGCTGCGGTCGCCTTTCGAGGCCGCCGACGTCGCCACCGAGGATCTGCCGCGCACCGCGGCCGACCTGGGGTGACCCCGGCGGCACCGAAAGCCGGGAACCCGGTCAGGGTTCGAGCTGGATCTTGATCGCCCCCTCCTGCTTGCGCTGGAAGATCTCGTACGCGTGCGGGGCGTCCGACAGCGGCAGCCGGTGCGTGGCGAAGGTGTCCACACCGAGCGGATCGTCGTCGGTGAGCAGCGGCATGATCTGCGGCACCCAGTTGTTGACGTTCGCCTGACCCATCCGCAGCCGGATCTGCTTGTCGAACAGGGTCATCATCGGCATCGGGTCGGTCATGCCGCCGTACACGCCGCTGAGCGAGATCGTGCCGCCCCGCCGTACCACGTCGATCGCGGTGTAGAGGGCGTGCAGACGATCGATGCCGACGTGGGTCATCAGCGGCGCCGACAGCGCGGAGGGCAGCAGGCCCGTCGCGGTCTGCATCGCCGTCGCGACGGGTGACCCGTGGGCCTCCATGCCGACGGCGTCGATCACCGAATCCGTGCCACGGCCGTCCGTGCGGTCCCGGATCATCTCGCCCAGCGAGTTCCCGGCCTCCTTCAGGTCGATGGTCTCGATGCCGCGCGTGGCGGCCCGCCCGAGCCGCTCGGGCACCATGTCGACACCGATCACCCGGTAGCCGTGGTGCACCGCGATCCGCCCGGCCATCTCACCGATGGGTCCGAGGCCGAGCACCGTCACCGAACCGCCGTCGGGAACGTGCGCGTACTCCACGGCCTGCCACGCGGTGGGCAGCACGTCGGACAGGTAGACGAACCGCGAGTCCGACGGCCCCTCCGGAACCGAGATGTGGGTCGAATCCGCATGCGGCACACGCAGATACTGCGCCTGGCCGCCGGGAACGCTCCCGTACAGCTTCGAGTACCCGAACAGCGCCGCACCGGATCCCTGGTCCCGCACCTGCGTGGTCTCGCACTGGGAGAACAGGCCGTCCCCGCACATGAAACAGCTGCCGCACGAGATCTGGAACGGAATGACCACGCGGTCACCAGGTTTGATCTTCGTGACGTCCGCCCCGACCTCCTCGACGATGCCCATGGGTTCGTGCCCGAGGATGTCCCCCGGCGACATGAACGGCCCGAGCACCTCGTACAGATGCAGATCCGAACCGCAGATGTTGGTGGTCGTCACACGGATGATCGCGTCGGTGGGCTGCTCGATCTTCGGATCGGGGACCGTGTCGACGCTCACCTTCCGCTTGCCCTGCCATGTCACTGCCTTCATCGCCGCTCCTCTCGCCCCGGTCGTGCCGGGTTCTTCTCACCCCGGCCGTGCCGGGCTCTCTTCCTCGTGGGCTACGCGGCACAACGCCGGCTCGAACCGCCTACCCCGCACGGCGGGGCGCAAACCTTCCCTGCCCTACCGCAGCATCGGCGACCAGCGCGAATACCCCGGCCGCAGCTCGACCCGGCCGTCACCGACCCGGCGCACGTCGCGCCACAGCACGAGGAACGCACCACGGTGACGCCACCGCAGATACCGGGCGATCAGCGCGGGCCGGATCTCCTCCGTGCGTTCGTAGCCGAGGAAGGAGCCGCTCGAACTCGGGCTGACGAGCAGGCCCTCGAGCCGCAGCCGGTTCTGCGGCGACTCCACGAACCGCACATCGACGGCGAAACCCACGCGACGACCGTCCGCGTCGTGCACCCGCGCCCCGACGAGTTCACTGAGGCGCACGACGACCTCCGGGGATGCGCGCGACGATGCGGTCCCGGACCCACCGCTCGACCCACAGGTGGTCCAGCCGGTCACCGGTCACGCGCAACTCCACCGTGGTGCCCAGCCGGGCGACGTCCGACCAGTCGATCGTGTCGAGTCGGGAATCGGGCGGTCGGCCGCCGAATATCCTCGTGGGAAGCGCGTTTCCGCTCAGAATTGCCCGCACCGTCGGTGCCGGCGCGGCGGGGGCGACGTCCGTCCCCCCCTCGACCCCGGCCAGGTCGACATCGTCG
>NZ_AJFC01000017.1:0-19466 GCF_000256505.1 Rhodococcus sp. P14
TCGACGTCCGTCCCCACCTCGACCCCGGCCAGGTCGACATCGTCGACGGTGGTCACCGGCCGGCCGTCGACGTCCACGACCAGCCGGTCGAGCAGATGCAGCCGGGCATCGACGAGCCGGCCGCGCAGCGGCGCCTCGGGCAGCCGTCCGGATTCGTTCATGCTCCCGCTCCCGTCATCACCAGCAACGGCACCGCTGCGATCGACGCGACCACGATCACCGGAAGGTAGGCGAGGGCGAGCGCGTTGACGACCGGTCCGTTGACGTGTTCTCCCATGTACTCGCGGTCGTTCGCGACCAGGAGGATCGGCAGGTAGGTCAGCGGCAGGGCAACCGCCGAGAACACCACCGACACCTCGGTGACCAGGATCGGGTCCACCCCGGTCGCCAGCACCGCGAGACCGACGACCAGGGCGATCATCATCGACAGGTGGAACCGGGCTGCCTCCGCCGGCCGCCGGAACTTGCCCCACGACCACCCGAAGAACTGCGCGAGCGTGTACCCGCTCGACAGGGTGGTCTCGAGCGCCGCCCCGAAGGTCGCCGCGACGATCCCGACGAGGACGAACGCCAACGCGAGCGTGCCCCCGGCCACCACGACGGGCATCACGACCTCCGACAGCGACGTCACCTCGATGCCGCGGGGAAGAAGAACCACCGCGGCGCATCCGGCGATCGCGACCGACAGGATCCCACCGAGCGGGAACCCCACCGCCACGTTGATCCGGGAGCGGGCGAGATCGGCGACCGTCCACCGCTCCTCCACGGCGCCGGAGGAGAAGAAGAACACCTCGTACGGGGTCATCGCGGCACCGAAGAGGGCGACGGCGTAGAACCAGTACACGGACGTCGCCTCGGACTCGGGGATCGCGGGCGCGAAAGCCTGACCGGTGAGTTCTCCCCAGTCCGGGCCCGTCAGGAACAACGCGACGGCGAACACGATCAGACACAGGCCCAGCAGTCCCGTGACGTTCTCCATCACCGAGAACCGCACCCGCCAGATCACGAGCCACACCGCGAGCGCCGCCACGGGCATCCACATCAGCGGTCCCGTCCCCGCGGCCAGTTGCAGGGCCAGGGCCACCCCACCGACCTCGGCGGTCAGGGTCAGCAGATTGATCAGGAAGGACGCAGCGAGGTTCGCCAGCGCCGCGCGCGGGCCGAGCCGTTCCCGGATGATCTCGAAGGTCGCGCGGCCGCTCACCGCGGCGACGCGCCCGGCCATGCTCGCGTACAGGCAGATGCCGCCGACCCCGAGGACGACGACCCAGACCAGGCCCAGCCCGAACCGCGAGCCCACCACGGCGTTGGTGACCATGTCGCCGATGTCGAGGAAGCCGCCGATGGCCGTGAGGATTCCGAGGGCGACACCGAGGAGTCTCTTCATCGGCGTCCCTCCGCGAACTCGGACAGGTAGCCGGTGAGATCGGCCAGGCGGCCCGTCAGGTCCGACGCGGGCGGGGCCGTGGCGACGGCGTCCGTTCGAGCGCGGGCCTCGCCGAGGACGGTGGCGGCGGCATCGATCCGGTCGAGAAGCGCGGCGCGGTGCGCCGCCTGCTGCCCGGTGGCGACCTCGACCGCAGCCACGGCCGAGTAGGCGGCGAGCACCTCGTCGAGTGCGTCCGACAGCACGGTCACGGCGTGGGCGCGGGTGGTGCGGTGCTCGGACACCAGTTCCATCGCCAGTCCCGCGGAGGCGGTGGCCGAGGCGGATTGCGCTGCGGCCCGCGAGAGGTCACCCTCCGCGCCACCCGGCAGCCCCGCACAGCCGCTCAGCACCGCGGCCGATGCGACGAGCCATGCGGCGACCGTCCGCCCCACGCTCCCGTACCCTGCTCCCACCGGATCCACCTCGCAGTCCGATGCCCGCGGGTCCACGAGCGGGCACTGCCGGATACCGCGCCGCGCCCGCGTCGAAACACGCGGGCGGACTCAGGACCGGCGCAGCAGCCGGATCACGGCGCGCTCGACGACGGCCCGGGATTCGTCCGGATCGCCGCACTTTCCGGCTCGCCGCAGTGCGGCACGGATCGTGCGGCCCTCCGCCCAGGCCCGCACCACGCGCGGGTCGACGTACGAGGCCCGTGCCACGGCGGGGGTGTTGCCGAGCTCCTCCGAGACCGCCCGCATCACGGCCGCCTCGACCCGCGCCCGGCCGCGCCGACTCCCAGGCACGTCGTGCTCGGCGAAGGCCGCGGCGGCCAGCACCGTCGCACCCCACGTGCGCAGATCCTTCGCACTGCAGTCCTCACCGGCGAGCTCCTTGAACCGGGCGTTGACGTCGTCCGCGTGCAACTCGCGGATCGCGTCACCGTCGCGGTAGACCAGCAGCCGGCCGGGCCCCCTGCGGACCCGGCGCAGCGCCCGGACAGCCGTCGCCAGGTCGGCGTCGTCGACCGTGACGACCCGCCGGATTCCGCCCTTGGCCGGGTAGTCGAACGTCAGGGCGGTATCACGCAGCCGCACGTGGCTGCGCAGCAACGTCGCGACCCCGTAGGTTCCGTTCTCGGCCGCGTACTCCTCCCCACCCACCCGGAACACGGCCCGGTCCAGCAACCGCAGCGCCACCGCCTCGGCCCGGCGCCGCCCGACCCCCCGCTCGGTCAGGTCGGCCTGCACCTGGTCCCGCCAGGCCGGCAGCCGGGCCGCCATCGCCAGGACCCGGTCGTGCTTCTCCTCGTCACGCTCCTCGCGCCACCGCTGGTGGTACAGGTACTGGCGCCGACCGGCGGCGTCGATGCCCACGGCCTGGATGTGCCCGTCGGGGTGGGGACAGATCCACACCTTGCGCCACGCCGGAGGGATGACGAGTTCGTCGATACGGGCGAGGACGGCCTCGTCGGTCACACGATTGCCGTCGGCGTCCTGATAGGTGAAGCCCCGCCCGCGCCGCACCCGCCGGATGCCGGGACCGAACGGGTTGCTCCGCCGCACTCGCATCCCGGTCGCTCCTCCTCGCGCACTCGTCCACCGGCGCGCTGCGCCGCGGATACCCCTGCGGGCACCCGGACAATCGCAGGTTTCCCGTCCGCGGCACGGGGCATTCCCCACAGGTGACCTCCCTGTGGCTCTCCCGCACCGGCACCGCCCGCACCGACACCGCCCGCCTCGACGACACCGCCCGCCTCGACGACACTCCGTGGCCCGAGGGTCCGGCCCGCTTCGACACCGTCGTGGCCGGGGCCGGCCTCACCGGAGTGGTGACCGCTCTCCTGCTCGCGCGCGCCGGGCACCGCGTGGCCGTCCTCGAGGCCCGCACGGTCGGCGCCGTCACCACCGGCAACACCACCGGCAAGGTCAGCCTGCTGCAGGGCAGCACCCTCTCGAGTATCGCCAGGGGCCATTCGCGCGACGTCCTGCGCAACTACGTGGCCGGCAACCTCGAGGCCCAACGGTGGGTGGTGCAGCTGTGCCGCGAACGGGATCTGCCGATCGAATCCGCGGCGGCCTTCACCTACAGCGCCGGGGAGGAGGGCGCCGCCACGGTGCGCGCCGAGTACGAGGCCTGCCGCGCCGCCGGGCTCGACGCCCGCATGACGACCGAGACGGAACTGCCGTACCCCGTGGCCGCCGCGGTGACGCTGGCGGACCAGTCGCAGATCGATCCGATGCCGTTGCTGCACGAACTGGTCCGGGAATTCCGGGAACGCGGTGGCGCGCTGTTCACCGGCTGCCGGGTCCGGAAGGTCCGCTCGGACCGGAACGGATGCGTGGCCGTCACCGATCGCGGCGAGGTGCGGGCCGGGCACATCGTGCTCGCAACGGGGACACCGATCCTCGATCGCGGCGGATTCTTCGCCCGCCTCGAGCCCCAACGGTCGTATGCGGCCGCATTCGAAGTGCCGGGCGACGTCCCGAGCGGCATGTACCTGTCCGTGGATTCGCCGACGCGCTCGCTGCGCACGGCGTACGGGGGGCAGTACTTCCTCGTGGGCGGCAACGGGCACACCGTCGGGCGGGCACACGATCATCGCGGCGCCGCGGACGATCTCGTCGCGTGGACGGGCCGCCACTTCCCCGGCGCGAAGACCGTGGCACGCTGGTCGGCGCAGGACTATTCGACGCTCGACCATCTGCCGTACGTGGGTCCGCTGCTACCCGGAAACGACCGGTTGCTCGTGGGGACCGGGTACGGCAAGTGGGGAATGACGAACGGGGTGGCTGCGGCCCGGTTGCTGGCGGACCGCATCCTCGGCGAGGCGGCCCCGGAGTGGGGATCGGCGTTCCAGTCCTGGAATCCCACGCAGGTTTTCGACCTCCCGGCCGCGACCCGTCTCAATGCCGCCGTGGCGGTGGAGATGACGCGCGGATGGATGCGTGCCGAGTTGTCCGGGGACGGCGCGCCGCCGCCCGACGGCAGCGGCGAGGTTCGCCGGGACAAGCTCCGCCCGGTCGGGGTGTGCACCGTGGACGGCACCACGCACCGGGTCTCCGCGGTGTGCCCGCACCTGGGCGGTGTGCTGCGGTGGAACGATGCCGAAGCCTCCTGGGACTGTCCGCTGCACGGCTCCCGCTTCGCCGCGGACGGGGGCCTGCTCGAGGGTCCCGCCACCCGGGACCTGCCGCGGGAGTGACGTTTCCCCGTTGCCGGCGTCGGGTACGCGACCGGTGAACCACGACGAAAGGACGACTCGGCGATGAGTGATCCAGGAAACGGCCGGCTGGCGGGACGCACCGTGGCCGTCCTCGCCACGAACGGTGTCGAGGAGGTCGAGCTGGTGGAGCCGCGGCGCGCGGTCGAGGAAGCGGGCGGTACGGTGCGCCTGCTGTCGCTCGAACCCGGCGAGATCCAGGCCATGAAGTCCGACGTGAACGCGGCCGGAAGATACCGGGTCGACCAGGCGGTGCAGGAGGCGTCGGTGTCGGACTTCGACGCGCTGATCCTGCCCGGTGGCACCACCAACCCCGATCACCTGCGCCAGGACCCCACCGCCGTGGCGTTCGTACGGGACTTCGTCGAGTCGGGCCGGCCCGTCGCGGTGATCTGTCACGGCCCCTGGACGCTGGTCGAGGCCGACGTGGTCCGGGGACGGACCCTGACGTCCTACCCGAGTGTCCGCACGGATATCCGCAACGCGGGCGGAAACGTGGTCGACGAGGAGGTGGTCGTCGACGGGAACCTGGTGTCGAGCCGCAATCCGAAGGATCTGCCCGCGTTCTGCACGACCCTCGTCGAGGTGTTCGCGAACGCGGAGCAGCGCGCCGGTTAGCTCGGGTCCCCCCATGCGACCCCGGCGGTCGTGCGCGCTTCCGGGGGCATAATCGGTGCGTGAGTGAACCGAGCACGCGCATCAGCGACACGAGGGCGGGCGACGCCTTCGAACAGGTGTTCGCGAGTGTGAAGCCGCAGCGGGTCGGCAGTTTCCGCTATCTGATCGACGACGACGCGTGGGAATGGTCGGACGATGTGGCACGGATGCACGGGTACAGCCCCGGGACCGTACGGCCGACCACCGAACTGCTGCTGAAGCACAAGCACCCCGACGACAAGGTCCAGGTCGCAGCCCTGCTGGGCGCCATGCAGCGCAACGGCGAGCCGTTCAGCGGCCGGCACCGCATCGTCGATGCGCACGGCAAGGTCCGGCCGGTGGTCGTGGTCGCCGACCGTCTGCTGGACGAGTGCGGACGGATCGTCGGCACGTCCGGGTTCTATGTGGACCTGTCCGACGCGTACGAGGACGAGGTCCGCGAGGGCGTCGACGAGGCGGTCTCGGCACTCGCGCACGACCGTGCCGTCATCGAACAGGCCAAGGGCATGATCATGGCGGTCTACCGGATCCAGGCGGATCACGCCTTCGAGATCCTCGCCTGGCGGTCGCAGGAGTCGAATGTCAAGCTCCGCGCGCTCGCCGAGCAGCTCGTCCGGGACGTCTCTACCGGACTCGACGTACCGACGACGTTCCGCAACGAGTTCGACCATCTGCTCATGACCGTGCACGAGCGCGTCCCGTCTGTGCAGACGCCTCCAGGTCCGGTCACGGACTCGGCTGCGGAAGCTCGCACTCCACCTTCGGATTGACCCCGGCGTAGTTCAGCGGTCCCGCGATCACCGTCACCGCGACGGTGGCGAAGTCGGCGCAGTTCTGTTCGGCTTCCGTGAAGTATCCGCGCTGGCCCGCCGCAACCGCTCCGATCACCAGCCACACCAGCACCACGAACGTCAGAATGCGCATCATTGCTCCTAGGGACGAAGACCCGGGAGCCGAGCGGCCCCCGGGTCGTGGGACGAACGACGGGCGCGACCCGGGGGCCGCTCCCCGTCACTGCTGATGCGAGCGCTGCCGTGCTTCGTCCACGTCGGCGTCGGCGCGGGCCTTCTCGGCCTCGGCTTCCTTCTTCGCGGCCTCGCGCTGGCTGTCCGCCTTGTCCTGCTGGGCCCGCCCCTCCCGGGTGAGCTCGTCGTTGCCGGCGACGGCGCCGGCCGCCTCCTTGGCCTTTCCCTTGACGTCTTCGACGACGCCCTTCACGCCTTCGCTCGGTCCGCTCGTGTTCTCTGCCATGCGACTCTCCCTCGTCGGCGTTCCTCGCTTGCGAGCCAGGAATACCCTCGGCGGACTCCGGCAAACCACGCGCGCGTGCGGCAGCCGAACCTGCGCCGCCTACAGCAGAATTCCCACGATCACCACGAGGAAGAGAACGACGATCAGCGCGACCGCACCGATCGCGAGGACGCCGGTGGGCGGAAAATTGTTCCGAGTGCGCGGCTCGGGCGCCGACAGTCCGGAGGTGGTTCCCGAGTCCGGCGGCGTCGACCCCGGTGCCACCCCGCCGCCGGGCTCCAGATCGGGTGTGCGGGCAGGATCGGGATCGGTACCGGAATGTGCCTGCGGATCGGGGATGTTGCGCGGATCGGGTGCGTTCATCACCCACTCCTTTCTCTCGGCGGCCGGTGACCCCGGAACCGACGGGTTCGCGACCGCAGCGGGCACCCCATCCCTCGGAGAATTCCCGCACCGTCTCCGGCCAAACGGCCGGGTGACGACGGGCGTGGAGGGCCGGCGACGACGAGCAGTTTGAGGGGTCCGGGCGCCGGGCACCCGATCCACAGGACCGGACATCCGGAGAGGAGGACCGTGATGACCACGTGCGATACGTGCGGCAACGACTACGACAAGACCTTCACCGTGACCCGGGGCGACGTCTCCGGCACATTCGACAGTTTCGAATGTGCGGCACAGGCGATGGCGCCGCAGTGCGCGCACTGCGGTTGCCGCATTCTCGGCCACGGCGTCGAAGCCGACGGCACCATGTTCTGCTGCGCCCACTGCGCCCGGCAATCGGGGCAGAGTGCGCTCACCGACCGAGCATGAGGAGACAGTGTGACACAGGATGTGGAGAAGCGATGGCGGGATCCCCGCACCGCGCGCTCGGCGGTGCGCTATGCGGCCGTCGTCGTGGTCGCGGCCCTGCTGCTGATGGCGGCGGTGGTGATCTGGGCCGCCGCGAACGGTGACCGGTGCGCCGACGAGGAGTTCCTCGTGTGCACCGACCCGGCACGGCTGGTCCTGGCCCTCGGCCCCACGGCGATCCTGCTCCTCGGCGCGGTCGGCGCATTCGTGCAGACCTACCGGGTGTGGCGCTCGGGCGGGACATGGCCGATCTGGCACGGCACGGGCTGGGGGCTGATGATCCTGACCCTGGTGTACGGGACGATCTCGTCCGGCGTCCTCGTCACGGGGTGAGCCGGCGAGGACGCCCGCCGGGCGTGTTTCGGGAACACCCGCCCGGGCTATTCCTCCGTCCCGGGGCGCAGCGCCCCGCGCACCCCGATGGAGGAACGATGATCCGACCCAGTCCGTATCCCAGGGTGCAGCGCACCCGGGTCCAGGGCTATGCCTTCGCGGTCGGCATCGTGTTTCTCCTCATCGGGGCGCTCGGATTCGTGCCCGGCCTGACCAGCGGGTACGACTCGATGACGCTCGCGGGACAGGAGTCGCACGCCCATCTGCTGGGCCTGTTCCGGGTCTCGATCGCCCACAACCTGCTGCACCTCGCCTACGGCGCGGTGGGAATCCTGGCCGCCCGCAAGGTGCGTGCGTCGCGCATCTACCTGATCGCGGGTGGTGCCGGATACCTGGCGTTGTCGGCGTTCGGCATGGTGGTCGGACACGACAGCCGTGTCAACGTGGTGCCGGTCAATGCGGCCGACAACTGGCTGCACCTGGCCCTGGGCGTGCTGTTGCTCGTCCTGGCGGTCGATCCGCGCGGTAACCGTCGCCCGAAGCCCCCGAAACCTGCCTGATCCGCGGTCGAGCGAGCCGGTGCTCGGACGCAACGTCGCGTCGGCGCATCAGGGCGAGTACGGATCAGGCCGGCACTCGGAGGGCGTGGATCGCGCTCTCGAGGGTGGCATGCGCGTGGACCGGTTCGCCGAGCACCCGCAGCAGCCGGTTCACCGCCCGTCCGCCCACGAGCGCCCACCGAGAGCTCCGATGCCGGGCCAGGGTGTCGAGCTCCTCGAACACGGTCAGTCCTGCCGACCCGAAGAACTCCACCTCCGACAGGTCGAGCACCAGACGCGACGAGGTGTGCAGCCGGGCGCCCGCGTAGCTGCACAACGCGGGAGCGTTGCGAAGGTCGAGTTCGCCCGCCACAGCGACCCGGACGAGAGCGGAACTGATTCTCTCGGTGGAGAAATCGGCACCGGTCGAGGCGAAGAAGGTCGACGACCGATCCGAACGGGTGACCCACAGCGATGTGACTTTGCGTTGAGTAGCGACAGTCATGAGCTTCCCATCTTCGGAAGAGGATGGAAGCGTCGACAGAGCGGGACCGCACCGACACCGGTCTCCGCAGGTATGCGGCACCTCCGAGTCAGGCTGTGTGCTCAACCTCACTGACCCCCTACGGCAGCCGTTGCGGCACTGCAAAGAGCCGATCTGCCGGACCCGATGCGTCCGGCCGGGGGCCGCTTCCGCATGATTGAGAACACCGCGTCGCGGGTAGTCTCGCCAGGAACACCCGCTCGCCCGGGCCCTCAACCTGCCGCAACGGAGATACAACACACATGGCGAACACGGCATCGATCGATCCGGCCCTCGAACGCACCCATCCCGTAGTGGAGTTGCGGGTACGCGCAGAACCAGGCCAGCTTCCCGTGCTGCGCGCGGTCGCTGCCGCCATCGCCATCCAGCAGGGTTTCGACCTCGACGCGGTGGCCGACGTCAAGCTTGCGATCGACGAGGCGGGCACCCGGCTCATCACCCGCGCGCCGGAAGGTGCGACGTTGTCGTGCCGGTTCCAGGCGATGCCGCCTGCACTGCGGATCAGCGCGTCCGCCCTCACGGTCGACGGCGGACTGACGGCGGACTCGCGGACCTTCGGATGGCACGTGCTCAATGCGCTCGCCGACTCCGTCGACGTGAAGGTGGACGAGACCGACGAGGGGTCTGTCACCACCATCGACGTGTCCCTGACCGACAGCAGCGCTGTTCTGTGACGGGGACCGGCGCCCAACGGCGCAGCGGCCGAGCCGCCGACGAATACGCCGACGTCATCCCCCTTTTCGAGGAGATGACGACGCTCGGCGAGGACGATCCCGCCCGCGGAACCATGCGGGACAGCCTGGTCGAACGGTGCCTGCCACTCGCGGAACACATCGCCCGCCGATTCGACGGCCGCGGCGAGGCATTCGACGACCTCCTCCAGGTCGCCCGCCTCGGCCTGGTCAACGCCGTGGACCGGTTCGATCCCGAGCGAGGCTCGGACTTCGTGTCCTTCGCGGTTCCGACCATCATGGGCGAGGTGCGCCGCCACTTCCGCGACGCCGGGTGGGCGGTGCGCGTCCCGCGCCGCATGAAGGAGATGCACCTGGCGCTGAGCAAGGCGACCGGGGAGCTGTCGCAGCGCCTCGGCCGTGCCCCCACGGCGGCCGAACTCGCCGCGGAACTGGGCCTCGATCCCGAAGAGGTCGCGGAAGGCCTCGTCGCCGGCAACGCCTACCAGGCGGTCTCGGTCGACCGACCGGCCCCGGCCGGGGACGACGGCGTCACCCTGGCGGACACCCTCGGCGACTACGACGCCGCGCTCGCGCACGTGGAGAACCACGAAGCGCTGCGTCCGCTGCTCGCCGCCCTGCCGGAACGCGAGCGCACGGTCGTGCTGCTGCGCTTCTTCGGGAACATGACCCAGACCCAGATCGCCGAACGGGTCGGCGTGTCCCAGATGCACGTGTCACGGCTGCTGACGAAAACCCTCGCCCAGCTGCGTGAACAACTGGGCGAGGGCTTCTAGGACCGCGAGTCGCGTGCCCGTCCCCCGGGTCATTCCTTTCCGGGCCAGGTGCCGGTGACGCGGCGGAAGCCGACCGCGCTCGCGCGGTTCGCCGCCGCGCTCACCGCACCGAAGATCGCACCCTGCACGGCGGCGGAGACCAGCACCTCACGCCACCCGAAGCGGCTGTCCATGGCCTCGGGCGGATCCTCCTGGCCGGCACCGAGCGCCCACACCTTCCGGAACACCATTCCGGCGGCCACACCCGCCAGGGAACTGACTACGAGGCTCACGGGCCGGTACAACGCCTTCTTCACATTTCCTCCACGTGTCGAGGTACGAGGCGGGAGTACCCGGCCGTCGCAGTCTCACACCTGCCGGACGGCTCAGATGGTGGTGGCGTCGATGACGAATCGGTAGCGCACGTCGCTCGCGACGACGCGGTCGTACGCCTCGTCGATCCGGTCGGCCGAGACGACCTCGATCTCGGCGCCGATCCCGTGTTCGGCACAGAAGTCGAGCATCTCCTGCGTCTGCGGGATCCCGCCGACCATGGAGCCGGCGAGACTGCGGCGGTTCCGGGCGAGCGAGAACGCCCGGACCGTGATGGGGTGTTCGGGCAGACCCAACTCGACGAGGGTGCCGTTGCGGGCGAGCAGCGACAGGTAGGCATCCATGTCGAGGTTCACCGATACGGTGTTGACGATCAGGTCGAACGTGCCCCGCAGATCCACGAAGGTCTGCGGATCGGTCATGGCGCGGTAGTCCACGGCTCCGAAGCGCAGCCCGTCCTCCCGCTTGGCCAGTGAATGCCCCAGCACGGTCACCTCGGCACCCATCGCCGCGGCGATCTTCACGCCGACGTGACCGAGACCGCCCATGCCGATGACGGCGACCTTCCTGCCCGGCCCGGCGCCCCAGTGCCGGAGCGGGGAGTACAGGGTGATGCCCGCGCAGAGCAGCGGCGCCGCCGCATCGAGCTCGAGGCCGTCGGGGATCTTCAGGACGAAGTGTTCGGTGACGACGATATGGGTGGAGTATCCGCCCTGGGTCACCTCGCCGTCGCGGCCGACCGCGTTGTAGGTGCCGGTGACCCGGCCGGCGCAGTACTGCTCGTCGCCGCTGGTACACGCCTCACACTCGAGGCACGAGTCGACGAAGCAGCCGACACCGACCCGGTCGCCGACCGCATGCCTGGTGACCTCGGCGCCGACAGCGCTCACCACCCCGACGATCTCGTGACCGGGAACGACGGGGTAACGGGTGCCGCCCCATTCGTTGCGGGCGGTGTGGATGTCGGAATGGCAGATCCCGGCGTACCGGATCTCGACGAGCACGTCGAGGGGACCGAGCTCGCGCCGCTCGATGGTGGTCTTGACGAGGGGAGCGTCCGCCGCGGTGGCGGCGTACGCAGCAACGGTAGTCATGCGTTCATGCCTACCTGCCGGCGCGACGACGCGCACCCGCGGGGCTGCTCGCGGGTGCGCGCCGGCGGTTACCGTCCGGCGGCCCGGCGCCGCAGTCGACGTGCGGCGGCGACCAGGTTGCGCAGCGACGGCTCGAGCTGCCAGTAGTGCCGGGTCTTGAGCCCACCGTCCGGATTGGCCCACAACCGGTCGAGTTCGACGGACTCCGCAGCGGTGCTGAGCAATTCGTCGAGTTCGTCGATGTCGGGAATGCGTGCCGATCGGCTCTCGTAGACCCCGGGCCCGACACCGTGGGTGAGCGCCTTGTCCTTGATGGCCTCGAGCACCCAGCGGATCGAACGGGTCGCGACGATCGCCGTGACGTCCGCGTCGAGCCGTGCGATCGCGTCGACCACCGACGCCTGACCGGAGTAGGTCAGGTGCGTGTGGATCTGCGTCTCGGGCTTGGCGCCGCCGGTCGCGAGCCGGAATGCGTCGACCGCCCAGTCCAGGTACTCGGCCCGGCCGTCCTGCCGCAAGGGCAGCAGTTCCCGGATCGCGGGCTCGTCGACCTGGATGATCGCGATGCCGGCCCGCTCGAGATCGGCGATCTCGTCGCGGATCGCCAGCGCCAGCTGGTCGGCCGTCTCGTGCAGCGGCTGGTCCTGCCGCACGTACGACCGTGCCAGCATCGTGACCGGGCCGGTGAGCATGCCCTTGACCGGCTTGTCGGTCAGCGACTGCGCGAACGCGATCCATTCCACCGTCATCGGCTTCGGCCGCACGATGTCGCCGTAGAGGATCGGCGGACGCGTGCACCGCGAACCGTAGGCCTGCACCCAGCCGAAGTGCGTCGTGGCGAAGCCCTCGAGCAGTTCGGCGAAGTACTGGATCATGTCGTTGCGCTCGTGCTCGCCGTGGACGAGCACGTCGAGACCGATGTCCTCCTGCAACCGGATGGTGGACTCGATCTCCTCCTGGATGCGCTTGACGTAGTCGTCCCACGACATGCGGCCCTCGCCCAGCTCGTAGCGAGCCTTGCGGACCTCGGCCGTCTGCGGGAACGACCCCAGTGTGGTCGCCGGCACCGGGGGCAGCTTCAGGCGCTCCTGCTGCGCGGCGCGGCGCTCCTCGTACGGGACCCGGCGGCGGTGTTCGGGTCGCAGGGCGTTGACGCGCGCGCGGATCGTGTGCTTCTGCTTGAAGTGCACCGAGGTCGGCGGCTTGCGCCACCGCTCCTCCGCCCCGGTGGTCAGTGCCTTGGCGAGCGAGACCACCTCTCCCACCTTCTGTTTGGCGAACGCCAGCCGGTCCGCCACGTCGCCCGGGATGTCGTACTCGGCGAGCACGTCGTAGGGCACGTGCAGCAGCGAGCACGACGTGGAGACCACCAGGTCGGGCGCCACGGCGGCGAGGCTGCTCAGGTATTCGAGCGTGCGGTGCCGGTCGGCCTTCCACACGTTGCGGCCGTCGACGACCCCGGCGTAGATGCGTTTGCGCTTGAGTCCCGGCACCGCGGCCAGCTCCTCCGCGCTCATCCGGCCGTTGACCAGGTCGAGACCGATGGCCTCGACCTTGGTGGCAGCGAGGAGGGGCAGCGCCTCGCCGAGGTGACCGTAGGGACCGGTGACGAGCAGGCGCGGGCGCAGCGGTGCGTGGGAGAGGGTGTCGTAGGCGCGCGCGAACGCCTCGAGCTCCTGCGGGGTGCGATCCTCGGTGAAGGACGGCTCGTCGAGCTGCACGCACCAGGCGCCGGCGCGCGCGAGCTCCGCGAACAGCTTCTCGTATTCCGGCAGCAGCCGGTCGAGCAGATCGAGCGTGGAGAACCCGTCCTGCTCCGACGTCTCCGAGACCTTGGACAGCAGCAGCAGGGACATCGGGCCGAGCACGACCGGCCGCAGCTCGATGCCACGGGCCTTGGCGCGCTCGAACTCGTCGAGGACCGCCGCCGAGTTCAACGCGAAGGTGGTGGTCTCGTCGAGCTCGGGCTGCCGGTAGTGGTAGTTGCTGCCGAACCAGCGGACCAGCTCGAGCGGCGGGAAGTCCTCACGGCCCCGGCACAGCGTGAAGTAGAAGTCGAGCGGATCGAGCTCGCCGACGAGCGGACGGAACCGCTCGGGGATCGCACCGAACAGCAGTGCGTTGTCGAGCACGTGATCGTAGTAGGAGAACGTGTTGCCCGGCACCTGGGTGAGTCCGGTGGCGGCGAGTTCGCTCCAGGTGGACTCCTGGATCTCGCGGGCCACGGCGACGAGCTCGTCGCGCGTGCCGGTCCCGTGCCAGTAGGCCTCGAGCGCACGCTTGAGCTCACGGCGGGGTCCGATGCGCGGATACCCGAGAATGCTGGAGCCGTATCCGTCTGCATTGCTGGCCATCAGGGGTCGACCTTTCCCTCGATGCACCTCGCGCCCGTGCCCCGACAGCCAGCGCAACGGCTGTGCTGTCGGCACACGGGCGCCGAGATGCGGTGTGGTGCTACCTACCTAGCTGACTTTCTTGGCGGCACGACCGTTGTCGGCATACTCGTAGAAGCCGGCGCCCGACTTCTTGCCGACGAGGCCCGCCTCGACCATACGCAGCAGGAGCGGCGGAGCCGAGTAGAGCGGCTCCTTGAACTCCCCGTACATCGAGTCGGCGATCGACTTGACCGTGTCCAGACCCACCAGGTCGGTCAGGGCGAGCGGACCCATCGGGTGCGCACATCCGAGAACCATCGCCTTGTCGATGTCCTCCTTGGTGGCGAAGCCGGATTCGACCATCCGGATCGCCGACAGCAGGTAGGGCACGAGCAGCGCGTTGGCGATGAAGCCGGCCCGGTCGGAGGACCGGACGACCTGCTTGCCGAGCACCTCGGAGGCGAAGGCCTCCGCGCGCTGGGAGACCGCGGGGCTGGTCTTGAGCGTGGTGACGAGCTCGACCAGCGGCAGCACCGGAACCGGGTTGAAGAAGTGCATGCCGATGACCCGCTCGGGCCGGGTGGTGGCGATGCCCAGCTTCATGATCGGGATCGACGAGGTGTTGGACGCCAGCACCGCATTCGGATCCGTGACGATCTTGTCGAGTTCCGCGAAGATCTCGGCCTTGACCTTCTCGTCCTCGACGACCGCCTCCACGACGAGCTGGCGATCGGCGAAGTCGCCGAGGTCGGAGGTGAAGCGCAGCCGCCAGGCGGCCTGCTCACGCTCCCGTTCGGTGATCTTGCCGCTGCTGACACCGCGGTCGAGGGACCGGAGGATGCGGGCACGCCCGGCAGCCGCGAGCTCGCGGGTCTGCTCGTACACAAGTACGTCGACATGAGCGCGCGCGCACACCTCGGCGATACCTGCGCCCATCATCCCGGCGCCGATCACGCCGACGCGCTGAATCTTTTCGCTGGTCACGTCAGCTCCTACTCGTCATGTGGGGGTCGTGAAGGTGGTTTTCGACAGAGGGTGGATACGGCCGCGGCGGGACCTGGTCGTCCGAGATCCCGCCGCGCCTGCATCCGTTGCCGGTTCCTAGTGGAACTGGCCCTCCTCGGTGGAGCCCTTCAGGGCAGCCGTGGAGGTGTTCGGGTCGACGGTGGTGGCGATGGCGTCGAAGTAGCCGGCGCCGACCTCACGCTGGTGCTTGATGGCGGTGAAGCCGCGCTCCTCGGCCGCCTTGAACTCGCGCTCCTGCAGGTCGACGAAGGCGGTCATGCCCTGGCGGGCGTAGCCGTGGGCCAGGTCGAACATGCCGTAGTTCAGCGAGTGGAAGCCGGCGAGGGTGATGAACTGGAACTTGAAGCCCATCGCGCCGAGCTCCTTCTGGAACTTCGCGATGGTCGCGTCGTCCAGGTGCGCCTTCCAGTTGAAGGACGGCGAGCAGTTGTAGGCCAGCAGCTGGTCCGGGAACTCGCCACGGACGGCCTCGGCGAACTTCTTGGCGACCTCGAGGTCCGGCACGCCGGTCTCCATCCAGATCAGATCGGAGTACGGCGCGTACGCCTTGGCGCGCGCGATGCAGGGCTCGATCCCGTTCTTGACGCCGTAGAAGCCTTCGGCGGTGCGGGTGCCGTCGAGGAACTCGCGGTCACGCTCGTCGACGTCGGAGGTCAGCAGCGTGGCGGCCTCGGCGTCGGTGCGGGCGATGACGACCGTCGGGACGTCGGCGACATCGGCCGCGAGGCGAGCCGAGGTCAGGGTGCGGATGTGCTGCTGGGTCGGGATGAGCACCTTGCCACCGAGGTGGCCGCACTTCTTCTCCGACGCGAGCTGGTCCTCCCAGTGCGAACCGGCGACACCGGCCGCGATCATCGCCTTCTGCAGCTCGTAGACGTTGAGCGCGCCACCGAAGCCGGCCTCACCGTCGGCGACGATCGGGGCGAGCCAGTTCTCGACGGAGGTGTCGCCCTCGATCTTGGCGATCTCGTCGGCGCGCAGCAGCGCGTTGTTGATGCGGCGGACGACCTGCGGCACCGAGTTCGCCGGGTACAGCGACTGGTCCGGGTAGGTGTGGCCGGACAGGTTCGCGTCGCCGGCGACCTGCCAGCCGGACAGGTAGATGGCCTTGAGGCCGGCGCGGACCTGCTGCACGGCCTGGTTGCCGGTGAGGGCGCCCAGCGAGTTGATGTAGTCCTCGTTGTTCACGAGGTCCCACAGAATCTCCGAGCCGCGGCGGGCGAGGGTGGCTTCCTCGACGACGGTGCCCTGCAGCTTCGCGACCTGCTCGGCCGTGTAGTTGCGGGTGATCCCCTTCCAGCGCGGGTTGGTGTCCCAATCCTTCTGGATTTCCTCAGCGGTCCTCGGGGTGCCGGTGGTCGACATCTAAGCTCCACTCTCTAGATCTGATCCGCGCCGGAAGCTCTGCAGTACGTGCGTACTACTTCACATCCTTCGCGGACCTTTCGGATGTACCACTCGACAATGACACACCCGGAAAGTGCCGTCTACCTGTTGCTAATGCCAATCTTCGCTAGGTTTTCCCACACCCTTGCAAAGGTTGTAAATGTTCGGGGCGTCCAACGAACGCGGCCGCCGAGCCCCGAGCTACCCGCCGGTAGCAACTACCTCGGCATTGTCCGCGCCGGCGCCTCGGCCGGGCGCGGGTCACGAAACCCCCGAACGCGAGCCCACCAGCCACAGGAGCAAGAGATGCCGTCGCGATTGTGATCAGTCTCACAAGGTGCACTCCGGCAAATCGGGAAGTCGCGCCGGTCGAATCGGTGGGGGGCTCGAGATCGCTCGTCTACCATGTGCGCGTTGATCAGTCGGGGCCGGTCACGCCGATCGGGCGTGCCCACTCCCCACTCGCACACGAGTCGAGGAGGGCGCCATCCTTTCCGCCACATCGAAGCCGGTGATCGAGGCCACCCTGCCGATCGTCGGCGCCCATATCGGCCGGATCTCCGAACTGTTCTACGACAAGCTCTTCGCGGCCGCGCCTTCGCTGCGGACCGACCTGTTCAACCGCACCAACCAGGAGAACCGGGAGCAGCAGAAGGCACTCGCCAGCTCGGTCGCCGCGTTCGCGACGCTCCTGGTCACCGAGGACGCCGCGGACATCGACGCGATCATGGCCCGGATCGCCGCCAAGCATGCTTCGCTCGGCGTCCAGGCGCCCCACTACGAGGTGGTGCGGCACCAGCTGTTCGCCGCGATCGCCGAGGTGCTCGGCGACGCGGTCACCCCCGAGGTCGCCGCGGCCTGGCGCGAGGTCTACACGTTGATGGCCAACTCGCTCATCGAGCAGGAGGCAGCCCTCTACGACAAGGCCGGGGTCCGGCCCGGTCAGATCTGGCGCGTCGTCGTGGTCAGCGACGTCCAGTTCGACGGCGCCGAGGTCGCGACGCTGACGCTGCGCTCCCCCGACGGCACCCCGCTGCCGGATTTCCTTCCCGGACAGTACATCTCCGTCGCCACCACGCTGGGTGACGGCACCCGCCAGATCCGCCAGTACACCCTCGTGCGCAGCCACGTCCCGGGCGAGTGGGCCGTCACCGTCAAGCGGGTCCGGGGCGGGATCGTCTCCCCGTTCCTCGCCGGGGGCGTCGGCATCGGCACCGAACTCGTCGTCTCCCATCCTTTCGGCAGCCTCGTCGTCGAGGACGGCGACGATCCCCTGGTGCTGATCTCGGCCGGCATCGGCATCACCCCGACGCTCGCGGCGCTGCAGCACCTGGCGGCGCACCGATCCGAGCGCGAGGTTCTCGTCGTGCACGTCGACCGCTCCCCCTACGACCATGCCCGCCGCGCGGAGACGCAGGCCCTGGTCGATCGCCTGCCGCGGGCCCGCATGCAGACCCGCTACTCCGAGTTCGAGGAACTCCGCGAGGACGGCCACTCCCCGCTCGACGGGGTCGAGTTGCCCGCCGACCCGCAGGTCTACGTGTGCGGTCCGGTCCCGTTCATGCGGTCGATCCGGCAGACGCTGCTCGCTGCGGGGGTGTCGCCCGACGCCGTCCACTACGAGGCCTTCGCGCCCGGATCCTGGCTGGGACTCGAGGAGAGCTAACGTTGCGAATCCGCCGTTGCAAAGCTGTGTAGACGCTCGTACGCTGGGGTGATGCCAAAGACGTTCGTCGGCGCCCGCCTGCGCCAGCTGCGGACCGAGCGGGGACTGAGCCAGGCAGCACTGGCCAAGACCCTGGAGATCTCGGCCAGCTACCTCAACCAGATCGAGCACGACGTGCGGCCGCTCACGGTTCCGGTCCTGCTGCGCATCAGCGAGGTCTTCGGGGTCGACACCACGTTCTTCTCGTCCCAGGACGACACCCGGCTCATCGCCGAGATGCGAGAGGTGGCTCTCGACCAGGAGATGGGCATCGACGCCGACGCCCAGGAGATCGCCGCGATGGTGTCGGCCCACCCCGGGCTGGCACGGGCCATGGTCAACATGCACCGGCGATTCCGCAACACCACCGCGCAACTCGCCGCCGCCACCGAGGACCGGTACAGCGACGGCAGCGGCACCGGCACCATCACCATGCCGCACGAGGAGGTCCGCGACTACTTCTACCAGCGGCAGAACTACCTGCACGACCTCGACACCGCCGCCGAGGAACTCGCCACCCGGATCCGCTTCCATCGCGGCGACATCTCCGGCGGCATCATCAAGCGCATGGAGACGGTGCACGACGTGCAGCTCGTCCGTCGCGTCGACCTCGGCGAGAACGTCCTGCACCGGTTCGACCCCGCCACGCGCACCCTCGAGATCTCCGCGCGACTGTCGGGCGGCCAGCAGGTGTTCAAGCTCGCCACCGAGCTCGCCTACCTCGAGTGCGGGGAGCTGATCGAGAAGCTGGTCGCCGAGGGCGCGTTCACCAGCGAGGCCTCCCTCGCCCTGGCCCGCCACGGCCTCGCCAACTACTTCGCCGCGGCGATCATGCTGCCGTACGCGCAGTTCCACGAGATGGCCGAGGACTTCCGATACGACGTCGAGCGGCTCTCCGCCTTCTACGCGGTCAGCTACGAGACCATCGCCCACCGGCTGTCGACCCTGCAGCGGCCGAAGCTGCGCGGCGTGCCGTTCTCGTTCGTCCGCGTGGACCGGGCGGGCAACATGTCCAAGCGCCAGTCCGCCACCGGCTTCCACTTCTCCACCAGCGGCGGCACCTGTCCCCTGTGGAACGTGTACGAGACGTTCGCGTACCCGGGCAAGATCATGACCCAGCTCGCCCAGATGCCCGACGGACGTCGCTACCTGTGGGTCGCGCGCACGGTCGAACGCCGCGCCGCCCGCTACGGGCAGCCGTCGAAGACCTTCGCGATCGGCCTCGGCTGCGAACTGCGCCACGCCCACCGCCTCGTCTACGCCGACGGACTCGACCTCAGCGACGCCAACCCGGGTACCCCCATCGGTTCCGGCTGCCGAGTGTGCGAGCGTCTG
>NZ_AJFC01000018.1:0-10584 GCF_000256505.1 Rhodococcus sp. P14
TCCCCCCGCTGGGCAAGGAACTCGTCATCAACGAGCACCAGAGCTCGGTGTCCCCCTACCTCATCAAGTAACACCCGCGCACGTATTCGCCGTGCGCGAAAGCAATTGCGTGCGCGGCTGACTGCGACGTTCGCGGATACTCTGTCCACAGGCGGACTATTCATCCACAGATCGCCGCCGCCCGCCCGCGGCTCGCGGACGCAGCGCCGGTATTCGGGCACGCTCCCCGTATGAGCGAACCCACGCCACTGCTGCGTCCTGCCGTCCTCGCAACCGGGATCACCGACGCCGAACTACGCCGAGGAATCCGTACGGGTCGTCTCGAACGCATCGTGCCCGGCGTGTACCTCGAGCGTGAGGACGCCGGGCAACTCGACGACGTGGCACGCCACGTGCTGCGGATCCGGTCGGGCGCAGCGCGGTTGCACGAGGGCGCCGCTATCAGCCACGTCTCGGCCGCCGTCGTCCACGGCTTCGCGGTCTGGCGCACCGACCTGTCCCGCATCCACCTCACCCGCGATCGCGCGTCGGGCGGTCGACGCACTCCGCGTCAGCACGTCCACGCCGCGGCCCTCCCCCACGACGAAGTCGAGACCGTGGAGGGGATCCGCGTCACCTCGGCTGCGCGGACGGTCGTGGACCTCTCGCGCACGGTCACCGCCGAGGAGGCCGTGGTGGCGGGGGACTCCGCGTTGCGCGGGCATCCCGGCCTGCGGCCGGCGCTGGCCGCCGCACTTCACCGGGCCGGGGCGCGGACGGGAATCGGCGCGGCACGGCGCATCGTCCCGTTCCTGGACGGTCGCAGCGAGAGTCCCGGCGAATCGATCAGCCGGCTCCGCATCCACCAGGCCGGAATGCCGGCCCCGGCGCTCCAGCACGAAGTCCGGACGAGCGAGGGCCGATTCGTCGCGCGGACCGACTTCTTCTGGGAAGAGACCGGGATCGTCGGCGAGTTCGACGGCATGGGCAAGTACGGGACCGGCGACCCCGGAGCCACCGCCGAAACGGTGCGGCGCGAGAAGCTGCGCGAGGATGCGCTGCGAGACCTCGGCTTCGAGGTGGTCCGCTGGACGTGGGCGGAGCTGTTCCGGTTCCCGACCGTCGTCGCCCGCTTCGAACGGGCCGTCGCCCGATCGCGTCGCTGAGAACAACCGCGGAACTCCCAGGCATCCGCATCGGCAATTGCTGGCGCGGACGGCTATTCGTGGTGCGGACAAGGTGCTACCTCGGGGTGTGCGCGTTCGGCAACGAGGACGTAACACGCGTCATGAACTCGTCACCGCGAGACATTCCGACGCAACACCGGCCGCCTACTCTTCGGACCCACGGATACAGCGCTGTATACGCAGCCCGGATACACCGGGCCCCGTCCGGTTCCCACCTTCGACGAAGGGCACCTCCATGCCAGTTGCCACATCCACGTTCGCCAGGCGCGCCGTCGCCGCGCCGGTCGCGCTGGCCGCCGTCGGCCTCGTGCTCAGCGCCTGCGGCAGCAAGGCCACCGACAGTACCGACGCCGCCGGGTCCGCCTCGTGCGTCGACACCTCCGGGGACACGATCAAGGTCGGTTCGCTGAACTCGCTGTCCGGCACCATGGCGATCTCCGAGGTCACGGTGCGCGATTCGATCGCGCTGGCCGTCGAGGAGATCAACGCGAACGGCGGCGTTCTCGGCAAGCAGATCCGGATCGTGGCCGAGGACGGCGCGTCGGAGCCGACGGTGTTCGCCGAGAAGGCCGAGAAGCTGATCAGCTCCGACTGCGTGGCCGCGGTGTTCGGCGGGTGGACGTCGTCGAGCCGCAAGGCGATGCTGCCGGTGTTCGAGGACCTGAACTCGCTGCTGTACTACCCCGTGCAGTACGAGGGCCTCGAGTCGTCGCCGAACATCTTCTACACCGGCGCCACCACCAACCAGCAGATCGTGCCGGCGCTGGACTACCTGAAGGAGAAGGGCGTCGAGTCCCTCTACCTCGTGGGCAGCGACTACGTCTTCCCGCAGACCGCGAACCGCATCATCCGCGCGTACGCCGAGGCCAACGGCATCGAGATCAAGGGTGAGGACTACACCCCACTCGGATCCACCGACTTCTCCACGATCGTCAACAAGGTCCGCACCGCCGACGCGGACGCGGTGTTCAACACCCTCAACGGCGACTCGAACGTCGCGTTCTTCCGCGAGTACTCCAACGTCGGCCTCACCGCCGCCGACATGCCGGTGATCTCGGTGTCGATCGCCGAGGAGGAAGTGGTCGGAATCGGCGCGCAGAACATCGCCGGCCAGCTCACGGCCTGGAACTACTACCAGACCGTGGGCGGTCCCGAGAACACGGCGTTCGTCGATGCGTACAAGGCGAAGTACGGTGCGAACAAGCCCACCTCCGACCCGATGGAGGCCGCGTACGCGTCGGTGTACCTGTGGAAGAACACCGTCGAGAAGGCGGACTCGTTCGCCGTCGCCGACGTGCAGGCCGCGGCCGACGGCGTCTCGTTCGACGCGCCCGAGGGCCCCGTCACGATCGACGGGGACAACCACCACATCACCAAGACGGCCCGCATCGGCGAGATCCGGGGCGACGGACTGATCTACACGGTGTGGGAGTCGAACGGGGCGATCGAGCCGGACCCGTACCTCGAGAGCTACGACTGGGCCGCCGGCCTGTCCGGCAGCTGACCATCGTGACCGGGAAGCCGACGAGAAGGGAGGCGACATGGATGTCGTTGTAGGACAGCTGTTCACGGGACTGAGCATCGGTTCGATCCTGCTGCTGGCGGCGCTGGGCCTGTCGCTGACGTTCGGGCAGATGGGCGTGATCAACATGGCCCACGGCGAGTTCATCATGGCCGGCTCCTACACCGCGTACGTGGTGCAGCAGGTGGTCTCGGCCGCCGGGGTGTCCCTGCTGGTGTCGCTGCTCGTCGGTTTCCTGGTCGGCGGCGTGATGGGGGTGCTGCTCGAGGTCACCCTCATCCGCCGCATGTACCACCGCCCGCTCGACACCCTGCTGGTGACCTTCGGCGTGGGCCTGTTGCTGCAACAGGCCGCCCGCGACATCTTCGGCGCACCGGCCGTCAACGTGGTTGCGCCGCAGTGGCTCTCCGGTGGCGTGGAGATCCTCGGGGCGGTGGTGCCCAGGACCCGGCTGTTCATCCTCGCGCTGGCCGTGGTGTGCGTGGCGATCCTGATCGCGGCGATGAAGTTCACCCCGATGGGCCGACGCATCCGGGCCGTCGTGCAGAACCGCGACCTCGCCGAGACGGTGGGCATCTCGTCGCGGCGCACCGATATCACCACGTTCTTCCTCGGCTCCGGCCTGGCCGGCCTGGCCGGCGTGGCGCTGACCCTGATCGGCTCCACGAGCCCCACCATCGGCCAGTCCTACCTGATCGATGCGTTCCTGGTGGTCGTCATCGGCGGCCTCGGACGGATCGAGGGTGCCGTCATCGCGGCGGTCGCACTCGGCCTGCTCAACTCGTTCATCGAATACTCCACCACCGCATCGATCGCGAAGGTGATCGTCTTCGTGCTCATCGTGATCTTCCTGCAGGTCCGGCCGCAGGGCCTGTTCGCGGTCAAGACAAGGAGCCTGGTCTGATGCCTGCCCCGACACGTCTTCCGGCGCTCACCCGGCCCGGACCGGCCCGCACGTGGGCCGGGTTCGCCCTCGCCGCACTCGTTCTGTTTGCCCTCGCCCCCGCCGTGCTGTCGGACTTCCGTCTGAACCTGCTCGCGAAGTTCCTGTGTTTCGCGATCGTCGCCGTCGGGATCGGTCTCGCGTGGGGCCGCGGCGGCATGCTCACCCTCGGCCAGGGCGTCTTCTTCGGCCTCGGCGCCTACCTCATGGCGATGCACCTGAAGATCGCCGACGCCGGGCTGCGCGGCGACACCGTCCCGGACTTCATGCAGATCGCCGGCATCCGCGAATTGCCCGGCTACTGGGCGCCGTTCGCCTCTCCGCTGGTGACGATCGCCGCGATCCTCGTGCTGCCCGCCCTGGTCGCGGTGCTGCTCGGGCTCGGCGTGTTCAAGCGCCGCGTCAAGGGTGCCTACTTCGCGATCCTGTCCCAGGCCCTGACCGCCGCCTTCGCGATCCTGCTGATCGGCCAGCAGTCGATCGGAGGATCGAACGGGCTCAACCGCTTTCGCAGCTTCTTCGGCCTGTCCCTCGCCGACCCGGCCAACAAGCGCATGCTGTTCTTCGTCGCCGCGGGTGTCCTGCTCGCCGTCGTCGCGCTCACCCGGCAGTTGATGTTCTCCCGCTACGGCGAACTGCTCGTGGCCGTGCGCGACCAGGAGGAGCGGGTCCGTTTCCTCGGCTACGACCCCGCCGACGTCAAGGTCGTCGCCTACGCCACGGCGGCCTTCTTCGCGGGCATCGCCGGGGCGCTGTTCGTGCCCATCGTCGGCATCATCTCCCCCGCCGACGTCGGCGTCGTCCCCTCCCTCGCATTCCTCATCGGCGTCGCCATCGGCGGACGCACGACCCTGCTCGGCCCGGCCCTCGGTGCCATCGGCGTCGCGTGGGCCCAGACCGCGCTGTCGGAGAGCTTCCCGTCCGCGTGGACCTACGCGCAGGGCCTGCTGTTCATCGTCGTCATCGGGTTCTTCCCCGCGGGCCTCGCCGGGCTGGCGACGTTGCGCCGGCGACGCACCCGCACCGGCCCAGCGCGCCCGATTCCCGAACCGACCACGACGATGGA
Source organism: Rhodococcus sp. P14 (assembly GCF_000256505.1). Classification (NCBI taxonomy): domain Bacteria; kingdom Bacillati; phylum Actinomycetota; class Actinomycetes; order Mycobacteriales; family Nocardiaceae; genus Rhodococcus; species Rhodococcus sp. P14. The sequence continues at coordinate 4,698 of NZ_AJFC01000018.1, forward strand.
GCCGGCGAGATGACCGAACCCCACTACGGCGGCAACGCCGGCATGTCCAGCGAGTACCTCGAGATCCGCGACCTGCGGGTCAGCTTCGACGGCTTCACCGCCGTCGACGGCGTGGACCTGACCCTCCTGCAGGGCGACCTGCGCTTCCTCATCGGCCCCAACGGCGCCGGCAAGACCACCCTCGTCGACGCCGTCACCGGCCTGGTACCGGCCACCGGGTCGGTCACCAAGTCCGGCATCGAACTGCTCGGCAAGAAGGTGCACAAGATCGCCCGCCTCGGGGTGGGCCGCACCTTCCAGACCGCGTCGGTGTTCGAGCAACTCACGGTGCTGCAGAACCTCGACATCGCCGCCGGCTCCGGCCGCTCCCCGTGGTCGCTGCTGCGCCGCCGCACGACGGTGCTCCCGCAGATCGAGGAAGCCCTCGAGACGATCGGCCTGACCGGCCTGCGCGACGTGCCCGCCGGCATCCTCGCCCACGGGCAGAAGCAGTGGCTCGAGATCGGCATGCTGCTCGTGCAGAACTCCGACGTGCTGCTGCTCGACGAGCCGGTCGCCGGGATGAGCCACGACGAACGCGAGGAGACGGGGCAGTTGCTGCGCCGGATCGGGGCGCAGCGCACCGTCGTCGTCGTCGAACACGACATGGATTTCATGCGCGCCTTCGCCACCTCCGTCACCGTCCTGGCCCGCGGCAGGGTGATCGCCGACGGCACCGTCGAACAGGTGCAGAACAACCCGCAGGTCCAGGAGGTCTACCTCGGGACCGCCACTGCAGTACAGGAGGCGTGAGATGCTCGAGCTCGTCGACGTGCGGACCGGTTACGGCCGCACCGAGATCATCCACGGCGCCACCCTGACCGTCCCCGCCGACGGGGTCGTCGCCGTCATGGGTCACAACGGAGCCGGCAAGACCACCCTGCTGCGCGCCGCCGTCGGCCTGCTGCCCACCACCTTCGGCCGGATCCTCCTCGACGGTGCGGACATCACTTCGCTACGGCCGGCCGCGCGCGTCGCCCGCGGCCTGGCCTACGTCCCCCAGGGCCAGCAGTCCTTCGCGCAGCTCACCTGCGCCGAGAACCTGCAGGTCGTCGCCGACGGACGCAGGCGCGGCAAGCAGCTCGTCGCCGACATGCTCGAGCTGTTCCCCGCCCTCGTGCCACTGCTGGACCGGCGCGCCGGTCTGCTCTCCGGAGGCCAGCGCCAGCAGCTCGCGATCGCCCGCGCCCTGATCACCGAGCCCCGCATGCTCATCCTCGACGAACCCACCGAGGGGATCCAGCCGTCGGTCGTCGCCGAGATCGAAAGCACCGTCGTCGAACTCAGCCGGCGCGGCGACCTCGGGGTGCTGCTCGTCGAGCAGCACATCGGTTTCGCCCTGCAGTCGGCGCAGCGGTACTACGTCCTCGAATCCGGACGCATCACCGCCAGCGGCGACGGCGGGACGGATGCCGCAGGCACCGTCCGCGCGGCCATGGCGATCTGATGAGCGCCGGCGGCACGCGGCGTGATCGGGTCTACCGGGCGCTGCGTTCGGATCTGATGACGGGCGTTCTGCCGCCGGACACACGGCTCGGCGAGGAACGGCTCGCCGAGCAGTACGGGGTCTCCCGAACGCCGGTACGGGAGGCGCTGGCGCGGCTGGTGTCCGACGGTCTGGTCGAGCGGCGCGAGCAGGGGCTGTTCCCGTACCGGCCGCGCTTCGACGACCTCGCCGACCTGTACGAGCTGCGGACCACGTTGGAGCTGCGCGGCATCCGCCGCGCGCTGGCCGATCACTCGAACCGCCACGATCCGGACGTGCTCGGCGGCGAGCTCGACCGGTGGTACGCGCTGCGGCGCGACCTCCCCGAACCGGATGCGGGGTTCGTCGTCCTCGACGAACAGTTCCACCTGGCATTGCTGGCCGCCGCCGGCAACCCGGCCCTGTGCGACGCGCTGGCTGCCGTGAACGCGAAGGTCCGGCCCGTGCGCATGTTCGACTACCTGACGCACGACCGGATCGCGGCGACCGTCGACGAACACATCGGTGTGGCGGAGGCGGTGCTCGCCGGCCGTCTCGAGGACGCCCACGACCAGCTCCTCGCCCACATCGACACCTCACGGGCGGTGGTGGTGCAGCGCGCCGAGCAGGCCCGGACGATGGCCCGATTGGCGCGTGCCGTGCGAGACTGACCGGCATGTCGCCTCGCATCCGGCCCGGACGGTTCAAGGAACTCGGCCCGCTCAACTGGGCGGTCTGGCGCGTGCTCTCGACCGCGGCGGGAACGAAGGACGCGCACCTGTTCAGCACCCTGGGCCGCACCGGCGGCCTGTTCCGCGGCTGGCTGCACTACTCCGGCAAGCTCATGCCGTTCGGGCGGTTGCCCCGGTTCGAATCCGAACTGGTCATCCTGCGGGTGGCGCACCTACGCGAGTGCGGCTACGAGATGGACCACCACACCCGGCTCGGCCGTCGCGCCGGCATCACCCCCGAGATCCTGCAGCGTATCCTCGACGGACCCGGCGCGCCCGGCTGGAGCCCGCGGCACCGGGCGATGCTCACAGCCGTCGACGAGTTGATCGCCACCGGAGACCTCGGCGACGAGACGTGGGCGGCGCTGGCCGCTCACCTCGACGACCGTCGGATGATCGAATTCTGCCTGCTCGTAGCGCAATACGACGGACTGGCCACCACCATCGGCGTGCTGCGCCTCGAGCGGGACTTCTGAGAGCTCTTCCTAACCGTCGCTTTACCGCGGGCAATCTCGGCGAAACACGACGTCCATAGCGTATACAGCTATGTCGACACGTACGGATACAGCCACGGCGCAACCGCTGCGGACGCGCGTGTACCGGGAACTGCGCACCGAGCTGATGAACGGTTCGATCCGCGTCGGCGAGCGGCTGACCGAGCCGAAACTGTCCGCGCGGTTCGGGATCTCCCGCACCCCGGTCCGGGAGGCGCTCGCGATGCTGTGCGCGGACGGGCTGTTGCGCCGCGAGGAGTTCGGATTCTCGCCGGTCCCGGTGAGCATTCCCCGCGTCCGTGACCTCTACGAGCTGCGGATCACCCTCGAACTGCAGGGCATTGCGCGCGCGATCGACAATCCCGATGTGCGGCACGACCGCGTCGCCCTCACCGCCGAGCGCGAACGATGGTTGCGTCTGTCCGCCGACCCGCCGCAGCAGGAACCGGGTTTCGTGGTGCTCGACGAGGAGTTCCACATGGCCCTGATAGCCGCGTCGGGCAATGCGGAACTGGCCGGCTCGCTCGAGTCGGTCAACTCCCGGATCCGGCACGTGCGGATGTACGACTTCATGGTCAACAGCCGGATCGAGACGTCGATCGCCGAACATCTCGCCATCGTCGATGCCGTCCTCGGCGACGAACTCGAACTCGCCCACCGGCTGCTGCACCGGCACATCGGCGAATCCCTCGCGGTGGTGCTCGACCGGGTGACCCGCGCCGTGTCGGCGATGTCGTTCGCTCACTGAGGTCCGTTCCGCCCCATACCTTCCCCTTCCCCGTCACCGAAGGAGCCTGTCGTGACGTTCGCTTTCGACACCCTGCTCGTCGCCAACCGCGGCGAGATCGCTTGCCGCATCATGCGTTCGGCGCACGCGCTGGGGCTGAAGACCGTCGCCGTGTACTCGGATGCGGACGCGTCCGCCGCGCACGTCGAGATGGCGGACATGGCCGTGCGTCTCGGCCCGGCCCCGGCAGCGCAGTCGTATCTCCGGGCGGATCTGGTAATCGAGGCGGCCCTGTCGGCGGGCGCCGGCGCGGTCCATCCCGGCTACGGATTCCTCTCGGAGAAGGCCGAATTCGCGGACGCCTGCGAGAAGGCGGGCATCGCGTTCATCGGGCCCACCCCCGGGCAGCTGCGGGTCTTCGGCGACAAGCACACCGCGCGAGAGGCGGCACGCGCCGTCGGCGTCCCGCTCGTCGAGGGCAGCGGCCTGCTCGGGTCCGTCGACGCCGCCCTCGCGGCCGCCGACACCGTCGGTTACCCCGTGATGCTCAAGGCCGTCGGCGGCGGGGGCGGCATCGGGATGCAGGCCTGCCACACTCCGGGCGAACTGCGGGACGCGTACGAGCGGGTGCAGCGTCTCGCGTCCGCACACTTCTCCTCGTCGGGGGTGTTCCTCGAACGGTTCGTCGCACACGCCCGCCACCTCGAGGTGCAGGTGTTCGGCGACGGTCGCGGCCGCACGATCAGCCTCGGTACGCGCGACTGCTCGTTGCAGCGACGCAACCAGAAGGTCGTCGAGGAGGCGCCCGCCCCGAACCTGCCCGACGCGGTCGTCGAGGAACTGCTCGCGTCGTCGCGCCGGCTCGCGTCGTCGGTGAGCTACCGCTCCGCCGGCACCGTGGAGTTCGTGTACGACGTCGAACGCGGTGAGGCCTCGTTCCTCGAGATGAACACCCGTCTGCAGGTGGAGCATCCGGTCACCGAGGAGGTCACGGGCGTGGACCTGGTGGAGTGGATGCTGCGGCTCGGCCGGGGCGAGACCGAGATGCTCGACGCCCTGCCCGACAGCGGGCCCCGCATCCTCGGTCACGCCGTGGAGGCGCGCGTGTACGCGGAGGACCCGGGGCACGACTACCGGCCCAGCGCCGGACTGCTCACCGCCGTCGAGTTCCCGGCCCACACCCGCGTCGAGACGTGGGTGGACACCGGCACCGAGGTGAGTTCGTTCTACGACCCGATGCTCGCCAAGATCATCGTGCGCGGCGAGTCCCGCCGCACCGCGTTCGCGGCGCTCGCCGAGGCGCTCGACGACACGCACCTGTACGGCGTGCAGACGAATCTGCCGCAGCTGCGGCGCGTCTGCACGGCGGAGCAGGTGCTCGGGGCCGCCCACACCACCGCGACGCTGCGGGAGGTACGGGCGACGGGCCACCGCATCGACGTGCTGCGCGCGGGCACCATGACCACGGTGCAGGACTTCCCCGGCCGGATCGGGTTGTGGGCGGTCGGCATTCCGCCGTCGGGTCCGATGGACGACCTGTCGATGCGCGCCGCGAACGGCGCGGTCGGCAATCCGGAGGGGGCACCGGCGCTGGAGTGCACGTTGCAGGGCCCGCGCCTCGAGTTCTCCGACCCGACGCTCGTCTGCGTCACCGGTGCCCCGGTCGTGGTCACCGTCGACGGGACCCCCGTGCCGATGTGGGAGCCCCTGGAGGTGCCGGCCGGCGGCGTGCTCGACGTCGGATCGCCGACCGAGCAGGGCCTGCGCACCTACGTCGCGGTGCGTGGCGGACTCGACGCCCCGCTCTACCACGGCAGCGCTTCGACGTTCACACTCGGCGGCTTCGGGGGCCTCACCGGCAGGGCCGTGGCCACGGGCGACGTGCTCGGTGTGGCCGAGTCCCGCGCGCTAGCCTCCCCGGCACCGGTACCCGTGGACCGTCGGCCGGAGTTCACCCACACGTGGCATCTCGCCGTCACCGAGGGTCCGCAGCCCGCACCGGCCTACTTCACCGAGGACGACCTGGCCCAGTTCTACGACACCACGTGGACGGTGCAGTCCCACGCGAACCGCACCGGCATCCGTCTGGACGGCCCGAAGCCCACCTGGTCGCGGACGGACGGCGGCGAGGCCGGGCTGCACCCGTCGAACCTGCACGACAACCCCTACTCGGTGGGCGCGCTCAACGTCTCGGGCGACACCCCGATCCTGCTCGGCCCGGACGGTCCGAGCCTGGGCGGGTTCGCCTGCCCGCTCACGGTCGTCTCCGGTCACCGCTGGAAGATGGGGCAGATCCGGCCCGGGGATTCGGTGCGGTTCGTCCCCGTGACCGACGAGGCCGCGGTCGAGCTGCGCGGCGCCGCCACCCGCGCCCTCGACGTCCCGCCAGTGGCGCGGCCCGCCGCGCTCGACGGCGGCCGGCCGGGCCGGG
>NZ_AJFC01000019.1:0-1466 GCF_000256505.1 Rhodococcus sp. P14
GCTCGACGGCGGCCGGCTGGCCGGTACCCCGGCTTTCCTGGACCGTCCCGAGGTGGGGTACCTGCGCGGCGGCGACGACAACATCCTCGTCGAGTACGGCGACATGGTGCTCGACCTGGGGTTGCGGATGCGGGTGCACGCCCTGTCCGAGGCGCTCGCGGCGCTGCGCCTGTCGGGGATCGTCGACGTCACGCCCGGGGTGCGCTCGCTGCACGTGCATTTCGACCCGGACGTGCTGCCCCAGCACCGCCTGCTCGGGGCCCTGCAGGACCTCGAGACGGAACTGCCGGCCACGCACGATCTGGTGGTGCCCAGCCGCACCGTCCGGTTGCCGCTCTCGTTCGACGACCCGTCGATCGCCGAGGCGATCTCCCGCTACCACAGCGGTGTGCGCGACTCGGCGCCGTGGCTGCCGTCGAACACCGAGTTCATCCGGCGCATCAACGGACTCGACTCGGTCGAGCAGGTCCGGGACACGGTGTTCGACGCCGAGTACCTCGTCCTCGGTCTCGGCGACGTGTACCTCGGTGCGCCGCTGGCCGTCCCGCTCGACCCCCGGCACCGGCTCGTGACGACGAAATACAACCCGGCACGCACGTGGACCCCGTCGGACGCCGTGGGCATCGGCGGCAAGTACCTGTGCGTCTACGGGATGGAGTCCCCCGGCGGCTACCAGTTGATCGGGCGGACGGTACCGATCTGGTCCGGATACCGGCAGTCCGGGCCGTTCGAGGACGGCAAGCCGTGGCTGTTCCGCTTCTTCGACCGGATCGTATGGGAACCGGTGAGCCCGGAACAGCTGCTCGAGTACCGCGCCGCGTCCCTGGCGGGCCGGTTCGACGCCGACGTCTCGGAGGGTACGTTCGCCCTCGCCGACCATCTGCGGTTCCTGGCGGACAATGCCGAGTCCATCGACGCGTTCCACGAGCGTCAGGCCGCGGCGTTCGAGACCGAGAAGCAGGCATGGCACGCGGCCGGTGAGTTCGACCGGGCCGAGACGACACCGGCAGAGGTCACCGAGGCCGTCGACCCGCTCGCCGGGATGCCGGCGGGATCGGTCGTCGTCGAAGCCCCCATGGTCGGCAACGTGTGGCGGGTCGAGGTGGCGGAGGGCCAGCAGGTCGGCGCCGACGACACCGCCGTCATCCTCGAGGCCATGAAGCTCGAGATGCCGGTGCCGGCCGCCGTGGACGGGATCGTCCTGAAAGTCCTCGTCGGGCCGGGCGCGAAGGTCGCCCCCGGCACTCCCCTTCTCGTGATCGGAGCAGCATGAGCATCGTTGTGGAACAGGAACTCTCGGCTGCATCGACATCGAGCCGGGCGCGAGCGGAGGCGGCGCTGCGCCGGATCGACGACGTCGACCGGCCCGAGGTGTGGATCGCGCTGCGGCCTGCCGCCGAGGTGCTCGCCGACGCCGACGCCGTGGACGCGCGCGTCGCGGCGGGGGGGGGCCCGCCCCCCCCCGG
>NZ_AJFC01000020.1:0-25559 GCF_000256505.1 Rhodococcus sp. P14
CTCGTGGCGGTGAAGGACAACGTGGACGTCGCCGGGATGCCGACCACGGCGGGCTGTCCCGAATTCGCGTACACCCCCACCGATACCGCGGCGGGCGTCGCGCGGCTCGTCGACGCCGGCGCGGTGATCCTGGGCAAGACCAATCTCGACCAGTTCGCCACCGGTCTCGTCGGCACCCGCAGCCCGTACGGCGCGGTGCGCTGCTCCTGGGATCCGGAACGGGTGTCGGGCGGCTCGAGTTCGGGTTCGGCGACGGCGGTCGCGCTCGGCATCGCGGACATCGGGATCGGTACCGACACCGCGGGTTCCGGCCGGGTCCCGGCCGCGCTGCAGGGTCTGGTGGGGATCAAGGCCACGCTGGGCGTGATCCCCGCCCACGGCGTGGTGCCGGCATGCGTGGACTACGACTGCCTCACGGTGTTCGCCACGTCGCTCGACCTGGCGGCGACCGCCGCGGCGGTCATGGCCGGGCCGGAACCACGCGACCCGCGCAGCCGGACGTGGCCGGCCGACGTACCGTTCGCGGCGCCCGCGTCGCCGCGGGTCGCGGTTCCGCGCGCCGAGAATCTCGTCGCGCTGTGCGACGACTACCGGGACGCATTCGCGCGCACCGTCGGCGCGGCGCGCGACGCCGGGATGGAGGTGACCGAGGTCGACGTCACCCCGCTCCTGGAGGCCGCGACACTGCTCTACGACGGCGCCGTCGTCGCCCAGCGGTATGCGGCCGTCGGCGAGTTCCTGGCGACGAACCCCGCCGGAGCCGATCCGACGGTCGCGGCGATCGTCGCGGCCGCGGAGCACCCGGCGGCGCACGAGCTGGTGGCCGACCTCGACGCGCTGACCCACGCCAAGGCGTTCGCGGCGGGCCTGCTGGACGGGTTCGACGGGCTGTTGCTGCCCACCACCACCGAGCACCCGACGATCGCGGCGGTGCAGTCCGACCCGATCGGGATCAACCGGCGGATGGGCACGTTCACGAACTTCTGCAATCTGCTCGACATGGCGGCCGTCGCGGTACCGGGTGCACCGACCGCCGAGGATCGTCCCTTCGGGGTGATGTTCGTCGTGCCGGCCTTCGCCGATCAGATCGCTGTCGATCTCGCGGCCCGGCTGACGGGTGTCCCCACGCCGAAGTTCGTCTCGGGCGGGGTGGAGCTGGCGGTGTTCGGGGCGCACCTGCGCGGCCAGCCGTTGCACGTCCAACTGGAGCAGATCGGTGCCCGGTTCGTCGACGAGGTCCGCACCTCCGACGCGTACCGGCTGACGGCGCTGAGGACCACTCCCCCGAAGCCCGGTCTCGTCCGGCACGGCGCGGGCCGGGGCGCGCCGATCGCCGGCGAGCTCTTCCGGCTCTCCGAGGCGGGCCTCGGCCGGTTTCTGGCCGCACTGCCCGCTCCGATGACGCTCACCAGCGTCGAACTCTCGGACGGGCGCTGGGTCGTCGGTTTCGGTTGCACGCACGACGCCGCGGCGGACGCCGTCGACATCACCGAGTTCGGCGGCTGGGTGGCCTACCGGACGCGCTGAATCGGTGCGCGACTTCGGAATCTGCCCACGCCACGGCGTGGGCGGATTCCGGTTCACCGCTTCGATTTCCGAGCGACGGCCCGGGCGAATCTCTCGGCGACGAGGTCGAACCGCTCCAGGTCCGCCCACGTCCACCGGACGACCTCGAGGCCGAGATCGCGCAGCGCGTCCTCGCGGTGCTTCTCGGCCACGAGGTCGCGTCGGTCGGAGTACTTTCCGGCGCCGTCGAACTCGCCGACGACGCCCGGGGTTTCCCAGAAGAAGTCCACCCGGTACCGGCGTCCGTCCCGAGCCACGACCTCGTGTTGCAGTTCGGGCCGCGGCAGGCCGCATCGCGTCATCCGCAGGCGAGACAACGACTCTCCGACACTCTCGCTGCGCCCGTCGAGCAGACGCACCGCGGCGGCCGCCCGGGACACCCCGGTGCGGTGGCGGGCGGCGGTGAGAACATCCGGCAGGCGTTCCCGCGCGGACGGTTCGGCGCGCAGGCCGGAGTCCCCGGCGACGACGGCCTCGTCGAGCGGCAACGACCGCGCGAGGTCGACGATGGTGCGCGCCACCGAGGTGACGTGGACGCCGTCGACTGCGACGACGTCGCCGTCGCGCCAGTCGGTCCCGTGCACGTGGAGGTACGTGGTCCTGCGCCCGCTCGCGGATGCCCGCGAGACGTGCACCCGGCGCAGGTCGACGTTCCACAGGTCCAGTCCGAGCAGGACGGCGGCAGACACGTGGCTGAGTGCCTCCCCGGGGCGGAGAGCCGCGGCGAAGTGCCGCGCCAGGACCCGGTGGCGGCTCACGTCGTCGAGGGACGCGACGTCGGTGCGGCGCAGATAGACGCCGGGTTTCAGCGCAACGAGGTCTCCGGCACGCAGCGCCGCCCGGATCCGGTCGTCCGGCACGCCTTGCGTCAGGAGGTCCTGTCTCGTCACGGCGATGGGATCGGTCATGCAAGGAGGGTGACGCACCGCTCGGGCGGCCGCGGCTCGACTTTGCGCGGACCGGCACATCTGGGGATGAAGCCGCAGCCTGTGGATAACCGGGATTCCCACGGCGTTTCGGAATCCGCTCACGCCACGACGTGAGCGGATTCCGAAGGGGCGCGCGAATCCGCGATCGTCAGCGCGGCGGCGGCTCGACCTCCACGCCACCGTGCTCGTGCTCCGGACCGGCGGCCGGGTGGTCTGCCGGCAGCCGGCTGCGGAAGCGGGCCGCCTCGCTCGGCGCCGTCTTGCGCGACGGATCGTCCGCGCTGTGGTACGGACCGGGCTTCGGTCGCGGCTTGCCGCCGGGGAACGCGAGGCGCAGGATCGTCCGGTGCACGGTGCCCCACTGCTTCGACAGGGGTCCGGTGTTGTACGGCAGCCCGTACCGCTCGCAGATGTCCTTCACCGCGGGCGCCACCTCGGAGTACCGGGTGCTCGGCATGTCGGGGTAGAGGTGGTGTTCGACCTGGTAGCCGAGGTTTCCGCTGATGACGTGGAACAGCGGACTGCCCTCGATGTTGGCCGCGCCGACCAGCTGGCGGACGTACCATCCGCCGCGGCTCTCGTTCTCCACCTCCTTCCGGCTGAAGGTGTACGTCTGGTCCGGGAAGTGCCCGCAGAAGATGATCGCGTGCGACCACACGTTGCGGATGATGTTGGCGGTGAAGTCCGCCGCCAGGGTGGCCAGGAACGTCTTCTCCACGCCCGGCAGGACCTTGTCGAGCACGTCGGCGACGGCGTCGGCCCGCGGGGCGGCACCGCCGCGCCCGAGACGGCCGAGTCCGCGCAGCCGGCGTCCGATGCGAGAGGTCCGCGGCTGCGGGATCCGCCCTCCCGACAGCAGCGCCGCGGCCGCGAACGCGCCGGCCGAGACCAGGGGCCAACCCACGTAGTCCTTGACGAACTGCCGCCGCGCCTTGCCCGCGATGCCCTTCAGCTCCTCGAGCACCTGCCCCGGCGTCTTCTCTCCCGCCCACAACGCATCGAGGTCGAGGTCGTGCAGCGCCACCCCCCACTCGAAGAACGCCATGAGCAGCACGTTGTAGAACGGCTGGGCCAGGTAGACCGGGTGCCACTTCTGGTGCGGATCGATCCGCATGATCTCGTACCCGAGATCCTTGTCCTTGCCGCGGATGTTCGTGAAGGTGTGGTGGATGTAGTTGTGGGAGTGCTTCCAGCCCGCCGCGGTCGAGGCGGTGTCCCAGTCCCACACCGACGAATGGATGTCCGGATCGTTCATCCAGTCCCACTGCCCGTGCATGACGTTGTGGCCGATCTCCATGTTCTCGAGAATCTTGGCCATGCCGAGGCATGCCGTGCCCGCGACCCAGGCCGACTTCGACGCCGAACCCAGGAGCAGCGCACGGCCGGCGACGGCGAGCTGTCGCTGCGTCGCGATCACGGTCTTGATGTAGCGACGGTCCCGCTCCCCCAGCTCGGAGTAGACCCTGTCGTGGATGGCGTCGAACTCCTTCGCCAACGCGTCCAGCGTTTCCTCGCTCAGATGCGCGAGTGGACTCTCGATCTCCGTCGTCATCTCGCGTTCCTTCCGTTCACAGCTCGATTTCGATGTCGCCTTCGGCGGTGTGGATGCAGGTGCGGACCGCAGCGCCGACGGGTTCGGCGACCTCGTCCGTGCGCAGGTCCCGCACCTTGCCGGAGCGCAGCGTGCCCACGCAGGTATGGCAGATCCCGATCCGGCATCCGTACGGAAGCTGCAGACCCGCCTTCTCGCCCGCCACCAGGATCGGCGTGCCGCCGTCGCATTCGACGTCGGCCTCGCTGTCGAGGAAGTGGACCGTGCCGCCTTCACCCGATCCCGCATTCCCGCCGATGATCGGCTGGAAACGCTCCATGTGGAGTTTTTTCGGATCACCGTGGTCGTTCCAGTGCTCGACGAATGCGTCGAGCATGTCGCCGGGGCCGGAGCAGAACGCCTCCCGCTCCCGCCAGTCGGGGCACAGCTCGTCCAGATCGGCCGGCGTCATGCGGCCCTGCTCCGCGGTGAGCCGCAGCACCAGCCGGAACCCGGACCGGCGTGCCTCGAGGTCACGCAACGTGGAAGCGAAGATGACCTCGTCGGCGGTGCGCGCCGAGTGCACCAGAACGACGTCGTCGAGGCGGTCGCGGTGGTCCAGGCTGCGCAGCATGCTCATGATGGGGGTGATACCGCTGCCGGCACTGACGAACAGCATCTTCGCAGGCAGTGGATCGGGCAGGGTGAACACGCCCTCGACCTCGCCGAGCCGCACCACGTCGCCGGGCCGGATGCGGCGCACCAGGTACGGCGAGACCACGCCGGTCTCGACCACCTTCGGGGTGACGCTGATCAGTCCGTCCTCGGGATCGGGATCGGAGGTCAGCGAGTAGGCGCGCCAGTGGTAGACGCCGTCGATGATCACGCCCAGTCGTACGTATTGACCGGGGCGGTGCCCGCGCCACTCGTACGCGGGACGGATCAGTACGGACGCCGCGTCGGGCCCTTCCGGCACCACCCGCTCGACCCGGCCCCGCAACTCCCTCGTGGTCCACAGGGGATTGATCATCTCGAGGTAGTCGTCGGGCCGGAGAGGAGTGAAGAGGTGTCGGACGGCGCGCAACATCATCTTGCGCACCGGATGCACCGTGGGACGCGCCCCCCGTTCTGCCATGCCGACAACGTACCCCGCGTCACGGGTATCCAATCAGGTTTCGTCTCCCGAGACGACGACAGCCCGCGGCGACGTTTCGGTCACCGCGGGCTGAGGCCGGTACATCCGAGCGGGGATCTGCCCGCGCGGAGGATCTTCGACGCGCCGGGATCAGAAGTTGATCATGTGGCCTGCGAGGCCGTGGATGGCCTCCTGCAGTGCCTCGCTCAGCGTCGGGTGGGTGTGGACGTTGCGGGCCAGTTCGTTGACCGTCAGGTCCCACTTCTGCGCGAGGGTCAGCTCGGGCAGGAGCTCGGAGACGTCGGGGCCGATCAGGTGGCCGCCGAGCAGCTCGCCGTGCTTGTTGTCGGCGATCAGCTTGACGAAGCCGTTGGGATCGCCGAGGCCGTGGGCCTTGCCGTTCGCGGTGAAGGGGAAGGTGGCGACCTTGACGTCGTAGCCCTCGTCGCGGGCCTGCTGCTCGGTCAGGCCGAAGCTGGCGACCTGCGGCTGGCAGAACGTCGCGCGCGGCATCATCCGGTAGTCGTCGAAGGTGAGGGTCTCGGCGCCGCCGATGGTCTCGGCCGCGACCACGCCCATCGCCTCGGCGACGTGCGCGAGCATGAGCTTGGCGGTGACGTCACCGATGGCGTAGATGTGCGGCACGTTGGTGCGCATCACGTCGTCGATGGCGATCGCGCCCCGGTCGGTGAGTTCGACGCCGGTGTTCTCGAGGCCGAAGCCCTCCACCCGCGGGGCGAACCCGACGGACTGCATGACCTTGTCGACGACCACGGACTCGACGTTGCCCGACTTGTTGTCCTTGATCGCGACGGTCACCTTGTTGCCGTCGTCGTCGATGGACTGCACCGCGGCCCCGGTCATGATCTTCACGCCGAGCTTCTTGTACGCCTTCGCGATCTCCTTGGAGACGTCGGCGTCCTCGTTGGGCAGCGCCCGGTCGAGGAACTCGACGATGGTGACGTCCACGCCGTAGTTCTTCAGCACGTAGCCGAACTCCATGCCGATGGCGCCGGCGCCGACGATCAGGATCGAGCCCGGCAGGTCGCGGGTGAGGATCTGCTCCTCGTAGGTGACGACGTTCTCGCTCAGCTGCGTGCCGGGCAGCAGCTTGGTCACCGACCCGGTCGCGATGATCGCGTTGTCGAAGGTGACCGTCTCGGTCCCGCCCTTGTTGAGCTCGACCGAGATGGTGTTGGCATCGACGAACGAGCCGGCACCGTCGTATTCGGTGATCTTGTTCTTCTTCATCAGGAAGTGCACGCCCTTGACGCGGCCGTCCGCGACCTTGCGGCTGCGGTCCATGGCCGCGCCGAAGTCGAAGGACACGTCCCCGGACATGCCGAACGTCTTGGCCTCTTTCGTGAAGAGATGCGCCAGTTCGGCATTGCGGAGAAGCGCCTTGGAGGGAATGCAGCCCACGTTCAGGCAGACACCACCCCAGTACTTCTTCTCGATGATGGCGGTGCTCAGGCCCAGCTGTGCCGCGCGGATAGCAGCGACGTACCCACCGGGACCGGCTCCGAGGACAACGACGTCATAGTGTGAGGTCACGAACAAACAGCGTAGACCTGCCGCTCCGGCGTGTCTGCGGATGGTCCGGTTACTCGCCGGTAGTCCCGGCACCGGGCACGAATCGGGCGTGCACACGGGGTCGAACGGGGCGGAAACCGTATGCGCAGCCCGCGGTCAGCGGCGGAAGCTCCGCATCCGCCGCACGTAGCGCAGCACCTTCCGCACCGGCACCGGTCGCGGCCAGTCGACGGCGCGGAACCACGCCTCGCTGCCGCCGTCGACCACCACGACCGAGCCCACGAGGAAGTCCGCGGCCGGGGACAGCATGAACTCCACCCACTCGGCGATCCGGTCCGGCTCGCCGAACCCGCCGATCGGGACGGGGAAACTCCGGACCCGGTCACCCTCCGGGCTCGCGAGCTGGGTGTCGAGGAGGGGGGTCGCCACCGCGCCCGGCGCGAGGATGTTCAGGCGGATCCCCGCCCCCGCCCAGTCCGGGGTCACCGCGTTCCGGCGCACCCAGTGCGTGACGGCAATCTTCGACGCGGCGTAGGTGAAGGGAGCGGCCGCGGGCCGGATCCGTCCCGCCCGCCGCACCCCTTTGTCGAGGTCGCCGGCGAGGAACGCCCGCACCGCCGACATGGGCACGGCGGGGGTGGTGGTCGTCGAATTCGACCCGAACACGACGACCTTGCTGTTCCCGGCCGCCGCGAGTGCCGGGCGCCACCCTTCGAGCAACTCGATCACGCCCCGGACGTTGACCTGGGCGAGGGTCTGCTCCTTGCCGGGCACCGGGCCGAGACCCGCGGCGAGCACCGCACCGTCGAGCCGGTTCCCGGCGCGCTCGAGGGTCCGACGCACCGCCGCGGCCCGCCCCGCCGGGGTCGCGAGGTCGGCGACGACGTCGCCCTCCTTCAGGTCGACGGTGATCACGGTGTGGCCCGCGGCCCGCAGCCGGTCCGCGCTCGCCGCGCCCATGCCGGACGCCGCCCCGGTCACCGCGTACACGCCCATCGCCACTCCCTCGTCGATCCGGTTCCGACCGGCACGCTACCGCCGGAGCCGCCCCGAACCAAGCAGTTGCTCGCCCGCCACCTCGGGGCCTCCGGGCGCGCCTGTCCTACGCGCGCGAGCCGCGCGACGGCGCCCCCTACGCGCGCGCGAGCCGCGCGACGGCGCCGCGCAGCAAGCTCTCGTACCGGTCCAGCTCCCCAAGCCCGATCACCTGCGGACTGGTGGTGATCGACAACGTGACCGCGTCGCCGATTCCGTGCACGCCGTGGGTCAGGCCCATGACAGGCGACAACCCCGGGAAACCGGCGGTGAAGCGCACGGCGGCCCCGCCGAGCACCAGGTCGTCCGCGCCGCGGTACACGCTGGACACGACCGTGTTGCCGGTGACGGTTCGCGGCACCGCACCCAGGTCGGCGCGGGCGAGCCCGAACCGCAACAGCGGCGCCGGAAGGTGCGCGAACGGACGGCCCCGGAGATCCACGGCCGGATGCACGAGCCGTCGTCGCCGCAGCGCCAGGTCGGCGGCGATCGCCGCGGCACGCTCCCGGGGATCGTCCACGTGCGCGAACAGCCGGACACCGGCGCTGCGGTAGGAGTTGCGCGCCGTCCCGTTCGGGGCGACGGAGACCGGCACCTCCGCGCCGAGCCGGTCGGCCGGGAAGTCGCCGAGGAACTCGCCGAGCGCGGACGCGATCGCGGTCAGTGCACCGACGGTCACGGTCCCCACCGTGCGCAGGTCCGTCGCGGAGCACACGATCGTCCGCACCGCACGCCCCGGGCCGGGGTCGGTGTTCACGGCGCTCAGCGGACATCCCGGGGCCGCCGGCGGGACAGCCGGATCGGCCAGGTCCCGTTCGGCGCGGCCCGCGCGTACCCCCGTCGCCAGCAGTGCGCCCAGCTGGATCGGCACCCGGGCCACGGCACGCAGCAGCATCGCCGGCACCGACGGCGCCTCCGGCCCCGTCGGGGTACCGTCGGCGGCCGGGCCCGTACCCGACAGCAACGCCCGGGCCAGGACCGAGGCGCGCATCCCGTCCGCGAAGGCGTGCGAAACCTGCAGCACCACAACGGTTGCGGTTGTGGCGCAGCGGGGCGCCCCCGTCACGCCGGCCAGCAGATGCACTCGCCACGGCGAGGTCGTGATGTCGAGCCGGTCGGTGAGCAGTTCACCGAGGGCCCGCTGCACTCCCGGCCAGGACGGATCCGGCAGCCGGTGCACGACGAACCGGTCGGCGCCGACTAGCCCCGCCGCCCAGTACGGATAGTCCAGACGACCCGGCACCGGCACGGCGCGCAACCGGAGTTCGGGGACGGCCGACGCCCGATGCCGAAGCTCGGTCACCAGGGTGTCCGGGTCGCCGGCTTCCCCTTCGAAACAGAACAGCAGGAACTGGTCGCTGCGGACACGGTCGTCGAGCCAGTCCCGCAGGGCGTCGGAGGGATGCAACTGCATTCCGCCAGTGTGGCGGGCGCGGCGCGGGAGCCGCGCCCGCGGTCCCCGCCGGGTCGTCCCGGGCCGGATGGGTAAGAATTGCCTATGGCCGACGACACGAACGACCCGCACCTCTGGCTCGAGGACGTCACCGGCGACGACCAGCTCGGGTGGGTGCGCGCGCACAACGACCGCACCGTCGACGAATACACCCGCACGGAGGCGTTCGGGACGCTGCAGTCCCGGATCCGGGAGGTGCTCGACACCGACGCGCGCATCCCGTACGCGCGGCGCCGCGGTGAGTATCTGTACAACTACTGGCGCGACGCTCGGCACGTGCGCGGCCTGTGGCGGCGGACCACCATGGAGCAGTACCTGCGCGACGAACCGGACTGGGACGTGCTGGTCGACCTCGACGCGGTCGCCGAGGCGGAGGGCGAGAACTGGGTGTGGTCGGGGGCGCAGGTGCTGCGACCCGACCAGTCCCGGGCCCTGATCGGACTGTCACGCGGCGGCGCCGACGCCACCGTGATCCGCGAGTTCGACATGGAGTCACGGAAATTCGTCGACGGACCGGACAGTTTCACGGTGCCGGAGGCGAAGACCGACATCGGCTGGATCGATGCGGACACCGTGTACGTCGGCACCGACTTCGGCGACGGCTCGCTCACCGACTCCGGGTACCCGCGCCTGGCCAAGCGCTGGCGCCGCGGTACGCCGCTGGCGGAGGCCGAGACGGTGTACGAGGGCGACAGATCCGACGTCGCCGTCTCCGCCTGGTACGACCGCACGGGTTTCGAGCGCAGTTTCGTCGAGCGCGCGATCGACTTCTACACGTCGCACCGGTTCGAACTGCGGCCCGACGGGGAACTTGTCCGGATCGAGGCCCCGGACGATGCGAAGGTCTCCGTGTACCGCGACCACCTGCTGATCCGGACCCGGTCGCCGTGGCTCGGACATCCGGCGGGCACCCTGCTGGCCGCGAACTACCCGGATTTCCTGGCCGGCTCCCGGGAGATGACGGTGCTGTTCGCGCCGGACGCGCACAGCTCGCTGGAACAGTACGCCTGGACGCGCAACCACCTGCTGACGGTCGTGCTGCGCGACGTGCAGACCGAGGTGCGGGTGCTCACCCCGGGCGTGGACGGGTGGACCGATCGGCCGGTCGACGACGTGCCGCCCGCGACCACCACCTCCGTGATCGACGTCGATCCGCTCGAGAGCGACGAATTCTTCCTCAACTCCAGCGGTTTCACCGTGCCCGCGACGCTGCTGTCCGGCACGGTCGGCGGGCCGCTGGCGTCGATCAAGCAGGCACCGGCGTTCTTCGAAGCCGAGAACATCACCGCCACACAGCATTTCGCCACTTCGGACGACGGGACCCGGATTCCGTACTTCGTGGTCGGCCGCGACACCTCGTCCCCGGCTCCGACCCTGCTGTACGGCTACGGCGGATTCGAGAACTCGATGGTGCCGGCGTACAGCGGCGGTGTCGGCCTGGCGTGGCTCGAACGCGGGTACACGTACGTGATCGCCAACATCCGCGGCGGCGGCGAGTACGGGCCGCAGTGGCACACCCAGGCGCTGAAGGAGAACCGGCACAAGGTGTTCGAGGACTTCGCCTCGGTGGCACGAGATCTGGTCGCGCGGGGCATCACCACCGCCGATCGTCTCGGCATCCAGGGTGGGAGCAACGGCGGCCTGCTCATGGGCGTGATGCTCACCCGCTACCCCGAACTGTTCGGGACGATCGTGTGCCAGGTGCCGCTCCTCGACATGAAGCGCTACCACCTGCTGCTCGCCGGAACGTCGTGGATGGCCGAGTACGGCGACCCCGACAACCCCGACGAGTGGGCCTACCTGCGCGAGTACTCGCCGTACCAGAACACCGCCGCGGACGCGAAGTACCCGCCGATCCTCATCACCACGTCGACGCGGGACGACCGGGTGCACCCCGGGCACGCCCGGAAGATGGTGGCGCGGCTCGAGGAACAGGGCCACGAGGTCTGGTACTATGAGAACATCGAGGGCGGCCACGGCGGTGCCGCGGACAACGCCCAGGCCGCCTTCAAGGCGGCGCTGACGTTCACGTTCCTCGAACGCATGCTGTCCGGGTAGAACTCACCGGTCCTTCAACCAGGCCGCGATGCGGTCGACGGTGTCCGCGTTGTCGCGAATCCAGCCGTTGTGCCCCAGCGGCCGGGACTGGTGCCACGTCGTCACGTCCGCGCCCGGCATCTTCTCGAGCAGGTGCCGGGCGGCGGCGACCGGCGTGAGGTCGTCGCCCTCGACAGTGACGGACAGGACCGGCGGGCTCAGCTCGGGGAGCCGCTGCTCGTAGTCGACGTCGGCGTCGCGGGGCTCGAAACGCCCGCTCCGGGCCAGGCGCGCCCAGTCCGAGATGAGCTGCCGGGACTGGCGACCGAAACCGGCGACGTCGAGCCGGTCGCCGGGCCAGAATCCGGCGATGCTCGCGGTGATCGACATCGCCGCGGACCCGAGGAGCAGACCCGGCCCGCGGATGCCCGCGTGGTGGCGGTAGTACGGGGTCCCCGCGGCGACGAGGACCAGCCCGCCGAGCCGTCCGGGGTTGCGGGCGGCATAGAGCGCCCCGAGCTGCCCGCCCATCGAATGCCCCAGCAGGTACGGGGTGGAGTCGAGGAACCGCTCGTGCACCACCTCCAGCATGGCCGGCAGGTCGACGGCCACCAGCTCCTGGTAGCCGTAGTCGCTGTCGGGTCCGGGGCGGGGCCGGCTGTCGCCCTGTCCGGGCAGCTCGCAGAGCGCGGCGTCGAACCCGTGCGCGGTCAGGGCGTCGGCGAAGGGCTCGTAGTAGCCCGCCGGAATGCCGAGACCGGGCAGGATCACCACCACGGGCCGCGGCGCGTCGATGCGGGCCGGTTGTTCCGGACCGGGGAACAGGCGAACGGGTGTCGTCGTGCCGCCCGGCAGCTGGATCGGTACGGTCTCCACCGGCTCAGCCTAGGCGGTTCCGGTGTCCGGGTCAGGCGGTTCGGCCGCCGGCGCGGTCCCGAGTCCCGCGGCGTCGAGGGCGGACTCGGTGAGGCTGCGGCCGAGCGCGATCATCTCCGCCGCGCGGTGGAAGTCGAGACTGCGACCCGACTTGCGGGGGATGCGGATGAGCACGTCCGGCGGGTACCCGGCGAGCTGGTAGCGGGCCAGGGCCGACTGCATCAGATCGAGCGAGCGGTTCATCACCTCGAAACGGCTCAGCTTCGGGACCGGGACCGGATCGTCGACGACCTCGGCGTCCTCGGATGCCACGTCCTCCGCGGCGTCGCTGCGCGCCCCCGGCCCACCGCCGAAACGACCCACCATCGAGCGGACGACGTCCCGCTCCAGCAGTTGCGCGGCGCTGCGGCGGAATCGGCCGATCCACTCGTCGACCGGTCGCGGCTCCGCACTCGCGTGGGCCGGGGCGCCGCCGTCGACGTCGCGTTCCTCGGCCCCGAGACTGACACCGATGGTGACGTCGGCACCCGCGGCGAGGATCGGGGCGAGCGGCAGCGGATCGAGGATCCCGCCGTCCGCGAGCACCCGCCCGTTGAGCACGTACGGGGTGATCACGCCGGGAATCGCGATGGACGCGCGGATCGCCACGTCGACGGGGCCGCGCTGGAACCAGACGGATCGTCCGGCGGCCAGGTCCGTCGCGACGGCCGTGTACGGGATCCGCAGCCCCTCGATGGGGGTGTCGCCGAGGATCTCGCGCACCTTGTCGAGGATCTTCTCGGCGTGGATGGCGCCCGGCGCGGACAGCGACACGTCGAGCAGCCGCAGCACGTCGAGCTGCGTCAACGACGTCGCCCAGCGGGTGTAGTCGTCGAGCCTGCCCGCCGCGTACAACCCGCCCACGAGCGCGCCCATGGACGAGCCCGCCACGCCGGCGATCTCGAGTCCGCGTTCCTCGAGCGCCTCGATCACGCCGATGTGCGCGTAGCCGCGGGCGCCCCCGCTGCCCAGGGCGAGCGCCACCCGCGTCGGTCCGGCCATGCCCAGATCCTACGGAGCCTTGCCGGTGCGCACCCCGAGACGGAAGTTCAGGGTGCGGATCGGGGCGTCACCCGATGTGGAACCGGTCCTGCGCCCGGCACGCTCGACGGCATGACATGCACTTCGAGCAGTTCCCTCGTCGTACCCGAAACCGCGCGCCGCTCAGGACGTTCGATGCGCGCCTCGATCGCCGCCGGGTGCGCGGCGGTGCTGCTGGGCGCCGGGGCGGCGGTGTTGCCGGGCGCCGGGACGGCGGCGGCGCGGCCGGTCCCGAACGTGGTCGGCATGAGCGAACAGCACGCCCGGGCCACGCTCGAGGCGCAGGGCGTGCCGTACAACGTGGTCAACCGCGCGGGCGCGGCGTCCGGACACTGCCACGTCACCGGCCAGCGCGACCGGGGCTACCGCACCGAGGTCGACATGCAGTACGACCACGAGAAGAACGAGTTCGAACGGGTCGAGACGCCGATCTGGCAAGGCGTGGGCCTGACGGTGGTCTGCAACTGACGAGTTCTCGCCGACGATCGGGCGAGCCGGGATTCCGGCCCGCCCGATCGTCTTTCCGGTTCACCGACCGGCTCCGGAGGCTACTCTCCTGGCATGGTCCGTCTGCTCGCGTCCGCGGTCGTCGCACTGCTCGCCAATGCACTGGCGCTGCTCGTCGGCGCCTGGGTCCTGCCCGGCATGTCGCTCGACGGCGTCGCCTTCGTCATCGCCGTCGCCCTGTTCACCGTGACGGCGATGCTCGTCGACCCGCTGCTGCGCCAGCTGGCGGTCACCAAGACCCCGGCACTCCTGGGCAGCAGCGCGCTCGTCTCGACGCTGGTCGCGCTGATCGTCACCTCCCTCGTGAGCGACGGGCTGCAGATCCGTGGCGCGGCGACCTGGATCCTCGCGACGGTCATCGTGTGGGCCGTCGCGCTGGTCGCCCGGATGCTGCTGCCCTTGGTGGTCTTCAAGAAGACGCTCGCCAAGAATCGCTGAGGACGCACCCCGAGACGAAAGATCAGGGTCGGAATCGGGGCGTCACCCGATGTGGCGGGCAGGCCCGCGGCGGCACTCTTGTCGCATGACATTCGAGAACAACACCCCCGCTCCCCGTCCCTTCGCCCGTTCCCGCTCGCAGCGCATGCTCGGCGGTGTGTGCGGCGGTCTCGCCGAGTACTTCAGCATCGACGTCAACCTCGTCCGTGCCGGCGTGGTGGTCGCCGCGTTCGTGACCGGAGGCGGCGCCGCCCTGGTCTACCTGGCGCTGTGGATGCTGCTGCCGGAGTGACGGCGGGCCTGCACCCCTTCCACGAAGCGTGCACCCGCTCCGGAACGTCGGAGAGGGTGCACGCTTCCCACACCGGGTGTCGGCTCGCCCCGGCGGTGTCCTAGCGTCGACTCATGTTCTCCAGGATTCCCGTGCTCGGTCGCCTCGACCCGTTCCTCGTCGGCATCCTCACCACCGTCGCGGTCGCGGGACTGCTGCCGGCCTCGGGCACGGCCCTGAACATCTTCACGTGGGCTGCGAAGATCGCCATCGGTCTGCTGTTCTTCCTCTACGGGGCGCGACTGTCCACGCGTGAGGCGTTCGAGGGCCTCCGGCACTGGCGCCTGCACCTGACGATCCTCGCCACCACGTTCGCGCTGTTTCCGCTGCTCGGGCTGGCGACGAAGATGCTGGTGCCGACCGTCCTGACCGAACCGCTGTATCTCGGGGTCCTCTACCTGTGCCTGCTGCCGTCGACTGTGCAGTCGTCGATCGCGCTGGTCTCCGTGGCCCGCGGCAACATCGCGGGTGCGGTCGTCTCCGCCAGTGCCTCGAGCCTGCTGGGCATCGTCGTGACGCCGCTGCTCGTCGCGCTGACGATGACCACGCAGGGCGTGACGTTCAGTGCCTCCGCGGTGCTCGACATCGTGCTCATGCTGCTGGTCCCGTTCCTGGCCGGCCAGCTCCTGCGCCGCTGGATCGGCGGATGGGTCGGCAGGCACGGCGGGCCGCTGAAGATCGTCGACCGCGGCTCGATCCTGCTCGTCGTGTACGTCGCGTTCAGTCGCGGCATGAACGAGGGCATCTGGTCGAGCCTGTCGCTCGGGCGGCTGCTCGCCCTGGCGGGTGTGTGCCTCGTGCTGCTCGCCCTGGTCCTGGCGCTCACGTGGTTCGGCGCACCGCGCCTGGGCTTCGCCTACGAGGACCGCGCGACGATCCTGTTCTGCGGTTCGACCAAGTCCCTGGCCACGGGCCTGCCGATGGCGACGGTCCTGTTCCCGGGCCAGCCGATCGGACTGATCGTCCTGCCGCTCATGCTGTTCCACCAGATCCAGCTGCTGGTGTGCGCGGCGATCGCGGCGCGGCTGGCGAAGCGCGCGGCCGCCCCGGCCGTCGCGGTCTGACCCGGTCGGCACCTCACACGAACGCAGCCGCAGCGGCGGGAGATCCCGGCGCTGCGGCTGCGATTCGGGTGTGCTCTCGGGCCGGGACTAGTCCGCGCTGCCCGAGCCGAGGTCGGCGATCAGTTCGAGGATGGGCGTGATGAGGTCGAGCAGGCTGCCGATCATGATCTTCTCCGTCCAGGTCGTGGGTGGCCGCTAGTCGTCTGCACTCAGCGAGTCCAGAACTTCCAGCAGATCGAAGTTTTCGAGCACCCAGCCGATGATGTCCGCGAGAGATCCCATGGCGACTCCTCCTTGATTTCGTCCGTGTCACGGATGCGCGGTCCTGGAAGTACGGCCGCGACGCCATTGTTACAAGAGTCGACGACCCGAGAACGCAGAAATCGGAGAAATCACCCGAACGACCGACGCCACGAGGCCCGGCCCCACCGAAGTGGAACCGGGCCTCGAAGACGGTCGGGGGTGGATCAGAAGTCCATGCCACCCATGCCACCGGTCGGGTCGCCGGCGGGAGCGGCGGCCTTCTCCGGCTTGTCGGCGACGACAGCCTCGGTGGTCAGGAACAGCGCCGCGATGGACGCCGCGTTCTGCAGCGCCGAGCGGGTGACCTTGACCGGATCGTTGATGCCCGCGCCCAGCAGGTCCTCGTACTCGCCGGTGGCGGCGTTGAGGCCGTGACCGGCGGGCAGGTTGCGCACCTTCTCGGCGACGACGCCGGGCTCGAGGCCGGCATTGAAGGCGATCTGCTTCAGCGGAGCCTCGAGGGCGACCTTGACGATGTTGGCACCGGTGGCCTCGTCACCCTCGAGCTTCAGGTCGTCCAGAACCGGAGCGGCCTGCAGCAGCGCGACGCCGCCGCCGGCGACGATGCCCTCCTCGACCGCAGCCTTGGCGTTGCGGACGGCATCCTCGATGCGGTGCTTGCGCTCCTTGAGCTCGACCTCGGTGGCGGCGCCGGCCTTGATGACCGCGACACCGCCGGCCAGCTTGGCCAGGCGCTCCTGCAGCTTCTCGCGGTCGTAGTCCGAGTCCGACGCCTCGATCTCGGCACGGATCTGGTTCACGCGACCGGCGATGGCGTCGGCGTCGCCGGCACCGTCGACGATGGTGGTCTCGTCCTTGGTGACGACGACCTTGCGCGCACGGCCGAGCAGCTCGAGGCCGGCGGTCTCGAGGGAGAGACCGACCTCTTCGCTGATGACCTCGCCACCGGTGAGGATGGCGATGTCGGCGAGCTGGGCCTTGCGACGGTCACCGAAGCCGGGGGCCTTGACGGCGACCGACTTGAAGGTGCCACGGATCTTGTTGACGACCAGCGTGGACAGGGCCTCGCCCTCGACGTCCTCGGCGATGATCGCGAGCGGCTTGCCGGACTGGATGACCTTCTCCAGCAGCGGCAGCAGGTCCTTGACGGTCGAGATCTTGCCCGACACGAGCAGGATGTAGGCGTCCTCGAGCACGGCCTCCTGACGCTCGGCGTCGGTGGCGAAGTACAGCGAGATGTAGCCCTTGTCGAAGCGCATACCCTCGGTCAGCTCGAGCTGGAGGCCGAAGGTGTTGGACTCCTCGACGGTGATGACGCCTTCCTTGCCCACCTTGTCGATGGCCTCGGCGATCAGTTCACCGATCGCGGGGTCGCCCGCGGAGATGCCGGCGGTGGCGCCGATCTGCTCCTTGGTCTCGACCTCCTTGGCGGTGTCGAGCAGCTTGGCGGTGACGGCCTCGACGGCCTTCTCGATGCCGCGCTTGAGACCGAGCGGGTTCGCACCGGCAGCGACGTTGCGCAGACCCTCGCGCACCAGCGCCTGGGCGAGCACGGTGGCGGTGGTGGTGCCGTCACCCGCGACGTCGTCCGTCTTCTTGGCAACTTCCTTGACCAGCTCGGCGCCGATCTTCTCGTACGGGTCCTCGAGCTCGATCTCCTTGGCGATGGACACACCATCGTTGGTGATCGTGGGGGCGCCCCACTTCTTCTCGAGCACGACGTTGCGACCCTTGGGCCCCAACGTCACCTTGACAGCGTCGGCGAGGCTGTTCAGGCCCCGCTCGAGGCCGCGACGGGCCTCTTCGTCGAACGCGATGATCTTGGCCATTGCGAAGTGATCCTCCGGATATGGGGGTGACACGCAGGGCGACCGCTCGTCGGGTCGCCCCATGTACGCCTTCGGCCGGAAGCAGTGCCCGCGACGGACGACCAGGGGTGTCGATATTCCCGGCCTCACCGTCCCGACCTGGCACTCACGTGTTGCGAGTGCCAAGAGCATTCTTAGCACTCGAGGGTGGCGAGTGCAAGGTTTGGAGCACCCGCCACCCTCGTCGTGCAGGACCGGTCCGGGGTGGGCTCAGCGACGCGTGGAACCGACGCCGACGGCGCACCACTGGCCGGTGGCCGTGTTGACCGCGAACGACTGCGGACCGACGCAGGTCACGCCGGTCGGATCGGCCGTCGCCCCCGAACCCCAGCCGGCGACGGACACCGTCGTCACCGGGCCCTGGGCCGAGGAATGGCTCAGCCCGCCGCCGAGGGCGTACGCGTAGGCGCGGCCACCGTCCCCGGCGCCGCTCAAGGCCGTCCCGAAGCCCGTCGCACGGGCTTCGGCCGCGCCGGCCGTCCGGGCCGACGACACCGCGGTGCCGCTCTCGGAGGCGAAGGAGTGGGCCGTGCCGCCCTCGGTGGCCGTCGCACCGCAGCTCGCGGCGTCGGACACCAGGATCTCGTTGGCCGACGGCGGCGACACGCACGTCACCGGTGCCGCCGCGGCGGTGCCCACGCCGAGCAGGGCCGCCGATGCGACACCGAGAGCGGCGACCACACCGGCCCGGAGGAGACGGCGGGGGACTACGACGGCACGGATGGATCGGATGGACAACAAGGTCTCCTCTGCGCTGGGCCGGGGCTCGGATACTGCGGACGGGGGCGACTCCCCCGGCGCGAGGGTACCGGCCGGACCCTTCCGGAGCGAGAGGTCTTCAGAGCGTGTCGAGCAGCTCCGGCAGGTCGGCCACCGAATCGATCACCCGGTCGGGACGCTCGACCGCGAGATCGAGCACCGACTGCCGAAACTTGCCGGTGCGCACCAGGATTCCCGTCATACCGAGGCGCTGGCCCGGAATGACCTCGGCGTGGAGATCGTCGCCCACCACCGCCATCCGGTCCGGTTCGGTGCCCATCAGCTCGGCCGCGGCGAGAAAGCCCCGCATCGACGGCTTCCCGACCGCGACGACGGTCTGCCCGCTCAGTTCCTCGAGACCCGGCAGGTAGACGCCGGTGTCGATGTGCAACCCGTCCGCGGCCTGCCACGTGGCGCCGCGGTGCATCGCCACCACCGGCACCCCGTCGAGCATCAGTTCGGCGACACGGCTGAGGGCGCGGTGACTGAACTCCGGCCCGGCCCCGCCCAGCACGACCACCTCGGGATCGTCCTCGTCGCGCACGATGCCCGCGAGGTCCGCCTCCACGTCGCCGTGGTTGAGCACCCAGCAGCGCCGGTCCGGGTAGGTCTGCCGCAGATACTCGGCGGTGAGGGACGCGGCCGTCACGATCTCGGCGGGTTCGACCGGCATGCCCAGGCCGGAGAGGGTCTCGGCGATCTGCGCACACGTCCGCGACGTGGTGTTGGTCAGGAAGGCCCGATGCACGCCGCGCTCACGAAGCCCGGCGAGCACCTCGGCGGCGCCCGGCACGGGCACCCACGACGTCACGATCACGCCCTCGATATCGAACAACACCCCGTCCACACCGGCCATGGTGCGAGCCTATCGGGTCGCCCCGCCCCCGCCGCCCACGGACCGAATGTCACATCGCGTCGATCGGATCGACGCGATGTGACATTCGGCCGGAAGGGTGAGCGGCTACAGCGTGCGCGCGAGGCGATCGGCGAGCAGGCGGGCGAACGCCGCCGGGTCGTCGAGTTCGCCGCCCTCCGCGAGCAGCGCGGTGCCGTACAGCAATTCGGCGGTCTCACCGAGCGTCGGATCGTCGGCGCGCTGAGCGTGCGCGTCGCGCAGGGCCGTGACCAACGGATGGTCCGGGTTGAGCTCGAGGATGCGCTTGGTGTGCGGGACGGGCTGGCCCGACGCCCGGTACATCCGCTCGAGGGTGGGCGACATGGCGAACGTGTCGCCGACGAGGCACGCGGGCGACGTGGTCAGCCGCGACGACAACCGCACCTGCTTCACATGCTCGTCGAGCGTCTCGCCGAGCCACGACAGCAGGTCGGCGTACTCCTTCTCCCGCTCCTCGCGCTCGGCCTCCGCGGCCTTCTTCTCGTCCTCGGTACCCAGGTCCACCTCGCCCTTGGCGATCGACTGGAACCGCTTGCCCTCGAACTCGGGGACGGACCCCACCCACATCTCGTCGACCGGGTCGGTGAGCAGCAGCACCTCGAGCCCCTTGGCGCGGAACGCCTCCATGTGCGGCGAACTCTCGATCTGCTGCCGGGACTCGCCGGTCATGTAGAAGATCTCGTCCTGGCCCTCCTGCATCCGCGCGACGTACTCGGCGAGCGTCGTCGTCGCGTCCTCGCTGTGCGTGGACTCGAACGAGGACACGGCGAGCAGGGTGTCGCGGTTGTCGAAGTCCGAGAGCAGACCCTCCTTGAGGACCCGGCCGAACTGCGACCAGAACGTCCGGTACTTCTCCGGCTCGGTGGCCGCCATGTCCTTGATCGTCGACAGCACCTTCTTGGTGAGCCGCCGGCGGATCGCGCGGATCTGCCTGTCCTGCTGCAGAATCTCGCGGGAGACGTTGAGCGACAGGTCCTGTGCGTCGACCACGCCCTTGACGAAGCGCAGGTACTCCGGGACCAGTTCCTCGCAGTCGTCCATGATGAACACGCGCTTGACGTAGAGGTGGATCCCGGTCTTGCGCTCACGCATGAACAGGTCGAACGGCGCCTGCGACGGAATGAACAGCAGCGCCTGGTATTCGAACGTGCCCTCGGCCTTCATCGGGATGACCTCGAGCGGCTCGTCCCACGCGTGGCTGACGTGCTTGTAGAACTCGTTGTACTCCTCGGCGGAGACGTCGTCCTTCGAGCGCGCCCACAGCGCCTTCATCGAGTTCAGGGTCTCGGTCTCGCGGACCACCTCGGCGACGGACCCCTCACCCTCGGCCGGCTCGGTGTGTTCGACCTGCATCCGGATCGGCCACGCGATGAAATCCGAGTAGCGTTTGACGATCTCCTTGATCTTCCACTCGGCCGTGTAGTCGAACAGGTGGTCCTCGGTGTCCTCCGGCTTGAGATGCAGCGTCACCGACGTGCCCTGGGGTGCGCCCTCGACCGTCTCGATCGTGTACGTCGCCTCACCGCTCGACTCCCACCGGGTGCCGTCGTGCTCCCCTGCCTTGCGGGTCAGCAGGGTGACCTTGTCGGCGACCATGAAGGTCGAGTAGAAGCCGACGCCGAACTGCCCGATGAGCTCTGCCGGCGCAGCCGATTCCTGCGCCTCGCGCAGCTTGCGCCGCAGTTCCGCCGTGCCCGACTTCGCGAGGGTGCCGATCAGGTCGACCACCTCGTCCCGCGACATGCCGATGCCGTTGTCGCGGACGGTGAGGGTGCGCTGCTCCTTGTCGACCTCGATCTCGATGTGCAGGTCCGAGGTGTCGACCTGCAGGTCCTTGTTGCGGAATGCCTCGAGCTTGAGCTTGTCCAGCGCGTCCGACGAGTTGGAGACGAGTTCCCGGAGGAAGGTGTCCTTGTTCGAATACACCGAGTGGATCAGCAGATCCAGCAGCTGACGAGTCTCCGCCTGGAACTCGAGCTGTTCGATACCCGTAGTCATGGATGGTTCCCTTCGACAGCAGAACGTTCGACGAAATCGTACGACCGGTCCGGTCCACTGTTCCAAGGGGCCGCGCCCGGGCCGCGGGCGGCACTCGGTCTCGGATCCGACACATCCGCCCGGACCTGTTGTCGTGGGGTGCTCCACCGCAGTGTCATGGAGTGAGGCGAAGGCGCGCCGGTGTCGAGAGGAGGCCCCATGGCCACCGGAACAACCCCCTCCCCCGGGCCCGGACCGCGGCCCGTGCGCGCCCCGCGCGGCCCCGGGTTGCGGTGCCGGGGCTGGCAGCAGGAGGGCGCGCTGCGACTGCTGATGAACAACCTCGACCCCGACGTCGCCGAACGGCCGGACGACCTGGTGGTCTACGGCGGCACCGGCCGGGCGGTCCGCAACTGGGCCGCATTCGACGCGATCGTGCGGACCCTCGAGACCCTCGGCGACGACGAGACGCTGCTCGTGCAGTCCGGCAAACCCGTCGGGGTGCTGCGCACCCACGAGTGGGCACCGCGCGTGCTGCTGGCCAACTCGAACCTGGTCGGCGACTGGGCGAACTGGGAGGAGTTCCGCCGCCTGGAGGCGCTGGGACTGACGATGTACGGGCAGATGACCGCCGGGTCCTGGATCTACATCGGCTCGCAGGGCATCCTGCAGGGAACCTACGAGACGTTCGGGGCCGTCGCCCGCGCGCGGTTCGGGGGCACTCTCGCCGGAACGGTCACCCTCACCGCGGGCCTGGGCGGCATGGGCGGGGCGCAGCCGCTGGCGATCACGATGAACGAGGGTGTGGCGGTCTGCGTCGAGGTCGACGAGGCCCGGGTCGACCGCCGGCTCGCGCAGGGCTTCCTCGACACCAAGGCCGACGGCGTCGAAGCGGCGCTGGCCGAGGCGCTCGCGGCACGGGATGCGCGGCAACCACGCTCGATCGGAGTGGTCGGAAACGCCGCCGACGTCGTGCCGGAGCTGCTCGCGATGCAGGCCCCGATCGACATCGTCACCGATCAGACCTCGGCCCACGACCCGCTGTCCTACCTGCCGCGCGGGGTGACGGTCGAGGAGTGGCCCACCCTCGCGGCGAAGGACCCCGTGTGGTTCACCGAGCAGGCCCGCCGGTCGATGGCCCGGCACGTGGAAGCCATGGTCGGGTTCCTCGATCGCGGCGCCGAGGTGTTCGACTACGGCAACTCCATCCGCGACGAGGCCCGCAAGGGCGGCTTCGACCGGGCGTTCGCGTTTCCCGGCTTCGTCCCCGCGTACCTCCGTCCGCTGTTCGAGGAGGGCCGCGGACCGTTCCGGTGGGTCGCGCTGTCGGGCGATCCCGCGGACATCGCCGCCACCGATCGCGCCGTGCTCGAACTGTTCCCCGAGAACGAGCATCTCGCCCGATGGCTCACGCTGGCCGGACGCGCGGTGCCGTTCCAGGGGCTGCCGGCCCGCATCTGCTGGCTCGGCTACGGCGAACGGGACCGGGCGGGCCTGAGGTTCAACGAGATGGTCGCCGCCGGAGAGCTCTCCGCTCCGATCGCCATCGGCCGGGACCACCTCGACGCCGGGTCGGTCGCCTCGCCGTACCGCGAGACCGAGGCGATGGCCGACGGTTCGGACGCGATCGCCGACTGGCCGCTGCTCAACGCCCTGGTCAACACGGCGTCCGGGGCATCGTGGGTGTCGATCCACCACGGCGGCGGGGTCGGTATCGGCCGGTCGCTGCACGCCGGACAGGTGTGCATCGCCGACGGCACCGACCTCGCCGCGCGCAAGCTCGAGCGGGTGCTGACGAACGACCCCGGCACCGGCGTCCTCCGGCACGCCGACGCCGGGTATTCCCGGGCCACCGAGGTCGCGGCGCGTCGCGGACTGCGCATCCCGATGCGGGAGAGCTGACGCCATGTCGCCCGGACGGAACTGGACCCTGCTCGACAACATCGGCTGCCTCGTCACGAACGACCCGGAGCTGGGCCGGGGCCCGCTGGGGGTGCTCGTCGACGCCGCCGTCGTCGTCGGCGAGGGTCTGGTGCGGTGGGTGGGGCCGAGCGCACGGATCCCCGAGGGCGCCGCCGGGACCCGGCACGACCTGCAGGGCCGAGCCGTGCTGCCCGGGTTCGTGGACAGTCACGCCCATCTCGTGTTCGCCGGTGAGCGCGCCGAGGAGTTCGCCGCCCGGATGGCCGGTGTGCCCTACACGGCCGGTGGGATCGCCACGACGATCGCGGCGACCCGCGCGGCGACCGATCGCGCGCTCGCGGCGACGGCGTCGCGGCTCGTCGCGGAGGGCTGGGGGTCCGGGACGACGACGGTCGAGTGCAAGTCCGGGTACGGCCAGTCCGTCGCCGACGAACTGCGCAGCCTGCAGATCGCCGAGGTGTACACACCCGAGACGACGTTGCTCGCCGCGCACGTCGTGCCGCCGGAGTTCGCGCGCCGCCCCGACGACTACGTCCGGCTGGTGTGCGAGGAGATGGTTCCCGCGTGCGCTCCGCACGCCAGGTGGATCGACGTGTTCTGCGAGCGGGGCGCGTTCGACGCCGATCAGTGCCGGGCCGTGCTGCAGGCGGGGATGGCGCACGGCCTCACCCCGCGGGTGCACGGCAACCAGCTCGGTCCCGGGCCCGGCGTGCAGCTGGCGGTGGAGCTCGGCGCGGCGTCGGTGGACCACGTCACGTACACGACGGCGGCGGACGTGGCGGCGCTCGCCGGTTCCGGCACGGTCGCGACGCTGCTGCCGGGCGCCGACTTCTGCACGCGCAACCGGTATCCGGACGCGCGGGCACTGCTGGACGCGGGCGTGACCGTCGCCCTGGCCACCGACTGCAACCCCGGCACCTCCTACCTGACGAGCATGCCGTTCTGCGTCGCGCTGGCGGTGCGCGAGATGCACATGAGCCCGGAGGAGGCGGTCGGTGCGGCGACCGCCGGTGGCGCCGCGGCGCTGCGCCGCACCGACGTCGGCGTCGTCCGGGAGGGCGCACGGGCAGATCTGATCGCGCTGGACGCCCCGTCGTATCTGCACCTGGCGTACCGGCCGGGTGTGCAGCTGATCCGTGAGGTCTGGCTGGAGGGACTTTTGATGTGACGATTCCGGTCGACGTGCCGCCGGTGCCGTGGACGGGCCGCGACGACGGGCCCGGTGTCGAACACCTGCGCTGGCACGGCGTGGTCTCGCCGCTGCCGGCGGACGCGGCGCGGGCTCAGGTCCTGATCGGATTCCGCAGTGACGAGGGCGTGCGCCGCAACCAGGGGCGGGCCGGCGCGGTGGACGGGCCGGTCGCGTTGCGGCGCGCCCTGGCGTCGCTGGCGCTGCCCGCGCCGGCCGTCATCCACGATGCCGGTGACATCGAGGTGCGCGGCGGCGCCCTCGACGACGGGCAGCGCCGTCTCGGTGCCGCGGTCGCCGCGCTGCTCGACGCGGAGCACGCGGTGGTGGTTCTCGGCGGCGGGCACGAGGTCGCCTTCGGCAGCTACCTGGGCTGGGCGGGGTCCGCGGCGGCGCGGTCCGGGGCCCGGTGGGGCGTGCTGAACCTGGACGCGCACTTCGACCTGCGGGCCGCGCCCGTCGCGACGTCGGGCACCCCGTTCCGGCAGATGGCCGAACGCGAACGCGAGCAGGGCCGGTCGCTGCGCTACGCGGTGGTGGGCATCGCGCAGCCGAGCAACACGGCCGCGCTGTTCGCCGCCGCGGACGCGATCGGGGCGCGGTACCTGCTGGACGACGAGTGCCGCGCCACGAACCTGCTCGTCGTGGAGACGTTCGTGGAGGAGTTCGTCCGCGATCTGGACGCGGTGCATCTGACGATCGATCTCGATGTGCTGCCCGGCTGGGTGGCGCCCGGGGTGAGCGCCCCGGCGGCCTGCGGGGTCGCGTTCGAGGTGGTGCAGCACGTGTGCGACGTCGTGGCGCGCAGCGGCCGGCTCGCGCTCGTCGACGTCGCCGAACTGGCGCCGGCCTTCGACGTCGACGGGCGGACGGCGCGGGCGGCGGCGCGGCTGATCCACCGGATCGTCACGGGCCGGCCGGACGACGGCCACCCTCGGTTCGCGGGCACCGAACCCGCCGGCGGTCCATGATGGAGGTGATGGGGTACCTCGAGATCGGGAGTGCGTCATGGCGATTCGTCGGGTCGTCGTCGTCGGGGCGGGCTTCGCCGGCCTGTCGACGGCGTGGTTCCTGCAGGAGCGCGGCGTCGAGGTCACGGTGCTCGACCGGACCGGGGTGGCGGCGGATGCGTCGTGGGGCAACGCCGGCTGGCTGGGGGCCCCGCCGGC